>CAMCHA010000404.1 GCA_945874515.1 Asaia bogorensis | reverse complement strand
TCGCTCAATCCCGTGCTCACGGTGGGGCTGCAGATCGGGGAAACGCTCCGCCTGCACCAGGGCATGTCGGCGCAGCAGGCGGAAGACCGCGCGGTTGATATGCTGAAGCTGGTCGGCATTCCGGAACCGGAACGCCGCGTGAAGGAATATCCGCACCAGCTTTCAGGCGGCATGCGCCAGCGCGTGATGATTGCCATTGCGCTTGCCTGCAACCCGAAGCTGCTGATCGCCGATGAACCCACCACGGCCTTGGATGTGACCATCCAGGCGCAGATTTTGGACCTGATGCGGGACCTCAAGCACCGCGTGGGTGCCGCCATTGTGCTGATCACGCATGATCTTGGCGTGGTGGCGGAAGTCGCTGAACGCGTTGTGGTCATGTATGCCGGGCGCAAGGTGGAAGAAGCCAAGGTCGGGCCTTTGTTCCGCACCCCGCGCCATCCCTATACCCAGGGCTTGCTCGGTTCTGTGCCGAAGCTTGGGTCATCGCTTAACGGTACGGAAACCCGCTTGCAGGAAATTCCGGGCCTGGTGCCAAGCCTGAAGCAAAAGCTGCAAGGCTGCGTCTTCGCCAGCCGCTGCACCTATGCCACCGATCTTTGCCGAAGCGTCGCGCCGGGGCTCGAAGAAAAAGCGCCTGGCCATATCGTCGCCTGTCATTACGCTGTGAAGGAGGCCGCCGCGGCATGAGCACGCCTCTGCTCGAGGTCCATGACCTCAAGAAACACTTCCCCGTCCGCGCCGGCTTTCTGGGCGGCGTCACGGGCTATGTCTATGCGGTGGATGGCATTTCCTTCTCCATCGCCAAAGGGGAGACCCTGTCGCTGGTGGGTGAATCCGGCTGCGGCAAATCCACGGTCGGCAAGGCCATTCTGCGCCTGTTTGACATTACCGGCGGCCAGGTGACGCTGGATGGCACCCGCATTGATGACATGCCGGCCAGTACGCTCCGCCCGTTGCGCCGGCGCATGCAGGTGGTGTTTCAGGACCCCTATTCCTCGCTCAACCCGCGCATGCGGGTGCGGGATATTCTGGCAGAGCCGATCCGCAATTTTGGCCTGGCCAAGGATAGCGCCGATCTTGAAAAGCGTGTCGGCGATTTGATGGATCGCGTGCGCCTGCCGCGTGATGCGGTGGGGCGCTGGCCGCATGAATTCTCGGGCGGGCAGCGCCAGCGTATTGGCATTGCCCGCGCTTTGGCCGCCGAACCTGACCTGATCATTTGCGATGAGGCGGTCTCGGCGCTTGATGTCTCGGTAAAGGCGCAGATCGTGAACCTGCTGCAGGATTTGCAGAAGGAACTCGGCCTCGCGCTGCTGTTCATCAGCCATGATTTGGCGATTGTGGAGCACATGACGCATCGCGTGGCGGTCATGTACCTTGGCAAGATCGTGGAAGTGGCACCGAAGCGGGAGTTATTCGCCGCCCCCAAGCACCCCTATACGGAAGCGCTGCTTTCCGCCGTGCCCTTGCCTGAACCCGGCGCGCAGCGGGAACGCGTGATCCTGAAGGGGGATGTGCCAAGCCCAATCAACCCGCCCAAGGGCTGCCGCTTCCATACCCGCTGCCCCTATGCCTTTGATCGGTGCCGGCAGGATGAACCAGCGCTCCGCCAGACGGAGCCCGGCCATTGGTCCGCCTGCCATTTGCATGACCTCCCGGCGGCAGAAAACCCGCTGGCCGGGGCCAAGGGCGCGGCGCTGATCGCCAAGCATTAAGCCCCTTGCCCGGAGGGTGCTTCTCCGGGCAAGATTTCACATTGAAAAGCTTGACGAAGCCCCATCTTAAGGGTGAGGCTTTGGGTCGAAACACCCCCAGGCGAACAAGTCTGGGTAGAAACACTGATTGGGAGACGCGCTATGCCGCAGGTGACTCTGACCGTGAATGGTCAAACCCACACCGCTGAAGTTGAAGGCCGCACACTTCTGGTGGAATTGCTGCGCGAGAAGTTCCGCATGACCGGGACGCATGTCGGCTGCGATACCAGCCAATGCGGCGCCTGCGTGGTGCATGTGAATGGCGAAAGCGTGAAGTCTTGCACGACGCTCGCCGTGATGTGCAATGGTGCGAATGTGAGCACCATTGAAGGCCTCGCCGCCGCCGATGGCACGCTGCATGTGATGCAGGAAGCCTTCCGCGAATACCACGCCCTGCAATGCGGCTTCTGCACGCCCGGCATGGTGATGAGCGCGATTGACCTGGTGAACAAGCACCCGAATGGCATCACGGAACAGCAAATCCGCGAAGGGCTGGAAGGCAATTTGTGCCGCTGCACCGGCTATCACAATATCGTCAAGGCCATCGCGGCCGCGGCGGAAGTGATGCAGGGCAAGCGCCAGGAAATGGCACGCGCCGCTGACTAAAAGGGTAGGGGTAGAAGCCCCGCCTTTGCGGTCACCAAGGACCGCAAACAATAATCAACCTGATGGGAGGCGACAATAATGAACGTGGTAACACCGTTTGAAGGCATCGGGGCCAGCGTCCGCCGCAAGGAAGATTTCCGCTTCCTTCAGGGTCGTGGCGCTTACACGGATGATGCAGATAAGCCCGGGCAGTTGCATGCCTGGATCCTGCGCAGCCCGCATGCCCATGCCCGCATCAAATCCATAGATATCTCGGCCGCGGCTTCCATGCCGGGTGTGGTGGAAATCTATACCGGCGCCGATATGGCGAAGGATGGAGTGGGCGGCCTGCCTTGCGGCTGGCAGATCCACAACAAGGATGGTTCGCCAATGGCCGAGCCACCGCATCCCGTGCTGGCGCAAGGCAAGGTGCGCCATGTGGGTGACCAGGTGGCGGTTGCAATCGCCGCCACGCGCCAGCAGGCGCGCGATGCCGCGGAAGCAATTATTGTTGATTATGAGGTGCTGCCAGCCGCCGCCACCATGGCAGCGGCGCTAAAGCCGGGCGCGGCCGCCATTCATGACGATGTCGCCGGCAATCTCTGCTATGATTGGCATATCGGCGACAAGGCGTTGGTGGATGCCGCCTTCGCTGGTG
>CAMCHA010000403.1 GCA_945874515.1 Asaia bogorensis | reverse complement strand
TGAATTTGAACATTTCGCCAGAAAGATGAACCGTGGTGCCAGACCCGGATGACGCGAAGGCATATTTGCCCGGATTGGCCTTCAGCAAGGCGATCAGTTCAGGCACGCTCCGCGCCGGAACATCATTGTTCACTACAAGCATATTCGGTAATTGCCACAGGCCTGAGATCAGCGCGATGTCGCGCGCGGGATTGTAATTCAGCCGCGAATAAAGTGTCGGCGAAATCGCAAGTGGCGCAACAGAAGCAAGCCCGATGGTATTGCCATCAGGGTTGGACCGCGCAATCGCCTCAGTCCCCACATTACCGCCAGAACCGGAGCGGTTTTCGACAACGAATTGCTGGCCGGTGATCTCGCTCATTTTAATACACCAGAAGCGGGACAGGATATCCGTGCCGCCGCCCGGCGGGAAAAGCCCAATGAAGCGAATGGGCCCCGTTGGCCAATTGCCCTGCGCGCTAACGATGGCGGGTGCGGCGAGCAAGCCGGCGCCAAGGCCCAAGGTGGTGCGGCGTGTGATGGTGTTTCTCATGTTGATCCTCCCGTGAGCCCCGCGCCTTGGGGCGCGGCTTGTTCTGCCATGGCAGAGCCTAGCGCCTGATCGACGCAGGTGGAAACACCAAAGGCCCAAAAAAGAATGGCCCGAAAACCGTAAGGTTTCCGGGCCAAGTCAACAGGGAGGCTTCACGTCTGGGAGACGAGGGATCAACGGACCCCTTCCGAACAACGTCGGATGGGCATTGTATAGCCGCTCTCGCTTTGGTTGTGGTTCCCGTTCTTCACCACACGGCCATGCAAAAAACGCATAGCTTGGAACTTTGCTGTAACATTCGATCACAGCGCCCCGGCCAGCTCCGCCACCAAAAAATCCCGAAACACCGCTACGCGCTTGGAATGCCTCATTTCTTCGGGATAGACGAAGTAAGCCTCAATCTTCGGCCCCTTCACCCCGGGCAGGACCTGGACGAATTCATCCAGCTCCGCCCCGATGTAATCCGGCAGCGCCGCCAGACCCAAACCGCTACGGACTGCCTGAACCATGCCGGGGATGGAATTAAGCTCAATCGCCGCGCGCCGCGCCGTGCCGGGGCGTCGGCCAACCTCGGCCAGCCAATTGATGTTTTCAATCGGCGGCTGATAGTCGCCGTAGATGATCAGTCGATGCGCATCCAAATCCTCGGGCCGTTGCGGGATGCCGATGGTCTTCAGATAGGAAGCCGCTCCACAAATCCGCCAGCCGAAGCTTGCGATATGGCGCTGGATCAATTCTGGCTGCCGCGGCGCATGCATCCGGATCGCCACATCCGCTTCGCGCATCGCAATATCCAAATCCGAATCATCCATTAGCAACGTCACGCTGATTTCCGGATGCAGGTCCAAAAGCTTCTTCAAGCGCGGTGCCAGCCAAGTACTGCCGAAGCCGATGGTAGATGTCACCTTCAGCCGCCCCGCCGGGCGTTCGCGGCTTTCGGTCAACATGGTTTCGGTCATCGCGAGTTTCGCGAAAACCTCGCGCACCGTGCGGTTCAGGGTTTCGCCCTGTTCGGTCAGGATCAGGCCGCGCGCATGGCGATGAAACAGCGGCACATTCAGCGCTTCTTCCAAAGCCTGGATCTGACGCGATACTGCGGATTGGCTCAGGTTCAGCGTCTCACCCGCATGGGTGAAGGACCCTGCCTCAGCAACCGCGTGAAAGATACGAAGCTTGTCCCAATCCGTTGGCATCAGGCAGCCGCCGCGTGGCCCGCTTCCTGGGCGGCGAGGTATTTTTCCGCCTCAAGCGCGGCCATGCAGCCGGTGCCGGCGGCAGTGACGGCCTGGCGATAAGTCTTGTCCTGCACATCGCCCGCGGCAAAGACGCCTGCGATGGAACTGCGCGTGCTACCGGGCGTGGTTTCGATATAGCCTTCAGCATCCATGCCGATCTGGCCTTGGAAAAGTGCGGTTGCCGGCGTATGGCCGATGGCCACGAAAACGCCATCCACCTTCAATTCGCGCGACTCACCCGTGATGCGATCACGCAGCGCAAGCCCACGCGCCACTGGCATGCGGCCTGATGTATCGGCCAGCACTTCTTCCGTCAGCGTATTCCACATGATCGAGACATTGGGCTTCGCGAAAAGCCGCTGCTGCAGAATTTTCTCTGAACGCAGCGTATCGCGCCGATGGATCAGCGTGACATGGCGCGCAAGGTTCGAAAGATAGAGCGCTTCCTCCGTCGCGGAATTGCCGCCGCCAATCACCGCCACATCCTTGCCGCGATAGAAAAAGCCATCGCAGGTGGCGCAGGCGGAAACGCCGAAACCGCCCAATTCCTTTTCGCCCGGAATGCCAAGCCAGCGCGCCTGCGCGCCGGTCGCGATCACCAAAGCATCCGCGACATAGACATCGCCGGAATCGCCCACCGCGCGGAAGGGCCGGCGCGTCAAATCAATAGAGGTGATCACATCCTGCACCACCTTGGTGCCGCAATGCGTGGCCTGCGCGGCCATCTGGTCCATCAGCCAAGGGCCTTGTACGGCTTCCGCAAAGCCTGGGTAGTTTTCTACATCGGTGGTGATGGTCAGCTGCCCGCCGGGCTGCATGCCCGCCACCAGCAGCGGCGAAAGCCCCGCGCGCGCCGCGTAAATTGCCGCCGTATAACCCGCCGGCCCGGCACCCAGAATGAGAAGCTTGCTTTGAAATGTCTCGGCCACGATCCGCACCCATGAATTGCTGCCGGTTGATATCGGCCAGCCGCCCCTTTCGGGCAAGCCGCAGCCTGGCCGCTGCCGCATCTTGAAATGATATTGCGCGGCAGCCCGGTTTTGAGCAATGAAGGGCGGTGCCCAATACCAAGAACCCCACCCCCGAGCCTGCCTTGGATTCCCTGGACCGCCAGATTCTGGCGGAACTCCAGCAAGAAGGCCGCATCACGAATGTGGAACTTGCCCGGCGCGTCAATCTTTCCGCGCCGCCTTGCCTGAGGCGCGTGCGCCGTTTGGAAGAAGAAGCCGTCATTCGCGGCTAC
>CAMCHA010000402.1 GCA_945874515.1 Asaia bogorensis | reverse complement strand
TTTGACGGAAATTTAAGCATAGCAACCTAAGCTTGCATTAGGAGGTCCCCAATGGAACCAACAAGCACCGCATCGGATGACACTGCCCGCGAATGCCGCCAGCGTGTTGCAGCGCATTTGCAGGATTTGCATCGCATCCACCTTGCCCTCGCCGAGGATAGCCGCACGCTGAAGCGATTCACCACGGAAGGCAATGCGCGGTTGGAATTGGAATTGGCCGCTGAAATGCTGGAGCTTTACATGGCTTCCAGCGCGGCCTTTCTGGAAAACATGCGCGGGCGCTTTGAAGCGCGCCTACCCCTGCTCCGCCGCGGCGAACCCGCCTTCGGCCAGCATCCTGAACGCGCGCCGGAACATGGTGCGTTTTGGCTGAGTTTCTCTCGGCTTTGCGCGGTGTTGCGTCGCGCCAGCCGCCAAGTTGAAGCCTGAGCAAGCCTCTAGAGCGTGTTGCGTTCACATGGGTTCACGCAACCCGATCTACATCGTTTTTTTTCGAGCATCTTCACACGTTCAGATGATTCCATCTGAACGTGATCTGCTCTAATTCAGGATACGGATCGCGGCCTGTTCATAGCTCGGCACCAAGCCAATCCATTCATAGGCGCGGCCCGTGCTCGCGATGAATTCGGAAAACGCCTTATGTTCATGATGCTGCCAGCCCGGGTAATTCAGGTATTCGTCAAAGACGATCACCGTGCCGGCAATGATCCTATCCTTTAACTGCGCCAGAACGGTCTGGGTCGAGGAATAAAGATCGCAATCAATATGCAGGAAACTCACTGGCTGATCGGGATGCGCATCCAGAAAAGCGGGCAGGCTGCGGTCAAACCATCCCGGCACCAGCGTGACATTGGCCGGCACTGCCGGCAGGCCTTCTGTTTTGAAGGTGCCAGTATCAAAACCCGGCCGCCAATATTCCGGCAGACCTTCAAATGAATCGAAGCCATAGACGGTCTGATCAGGCCTAGCCGCCGCGATCAGGCCAATGGAATGACCTGAAAAAACCCCAAATTCCAGCACCAAGCCAGCCGGTGCCGGGATGGCGAGCATGGCTTTCAGAAACGCATCGCCATTGGGAAAGCGCGCCACACGGGGCATGGCGCCGGCCACGAATTCCACCGAGGATATTGCTGCCGCCAAGGATTGCAGACGATCAATATCAAAATGCTCATAACGCCCGCGCCCCAGCGCGCCCTGCAGCACATGTTCTGCGGCGATATCCGCGATCATGGCCCGCGCTTCAGGCAACTCAAGCAGAGCGAGGAGTTCAGTCTTGGAAAGGGCCAAAATCAGATTCCCAATTTAGCGGCGATGAAGGTTCAGGCGGCGACAAGGCGCTGCGCCAGGCTTTCAAACATGGGCAGGCCATCAATGCCCCCCATCAACGGGTCCACCAGATCTTCCGGATGCGGCATCAGCCCGCAAACCCGCAAATTGGGCGATAAAATCCCCGCGATATTGCGCGCGCTGCCATTGCGATTGGCGGCTTCAGTCGCCTGGCCCGCTTCATCCACGTAGCGGAAGGCCACCAAGTCTTCGCCTTCCAGCCGATCAAGCGTTGCATCATCGGCAAAGTAATTACCATCGCCATGCGCCATGGGCGCGCGGAAGCGATCGCCCTTTTGCCATAGGCCGGTAAAGGCCGTGGCGGCCCGTTCCACACGCAACCGGCAATCCATGGAAAGGAAGCGCAGAGTCGCGTTACGCAGCAAACCGCCCGGCAGCAACCCGGCTTCAATCATGATCTGAAAACCATTGCAGACGCCAAGCACATGCCCACCCGCCGCGGCAAAATCCACCACCGCGCGCATGATGGGTGATTGCGCCGCCATGGCGCCGCAGCGCAGGTAATCGCCATAGGAAAACCCGCCCGGCAGCACCACCAAATCAAGCCCTGCGGGCAGTGCCGCTTCGCGGTGAAACAGCATGGCCGGTTCGCGGCCAGAGGCGCGCTTCAGCGCCAGCCGCATATCCCTTTCCCGATTGGTGCCAGGGAATACAATGATTGCAGCCTTCATGGCCTTCAGGTCCTGATCAGGCGCAGCCAATGCAGCCCGCCCATGAATAGCATCGTCACCAGCGCGGCGAGTGCCGCCGCCGTCACCCAGCGATTGATCGTTCGCTTGCCGCGCGCCACCATATTGCCGCGCGCCACCGCAGGCGCGCGTTGTTCGCGCCAACGCAGCCCCATGGCGATCAGCACCGTCAGCACCAGCATCCCGATCAGGCTGGCCTTGACCACCTCAGACGATCTCCACCCGGAAGCTTTCGATCACCGTATTGGCGAGCAGCTTGCGCGCCATGTCCTCAGCGATCTGCTTCGCCTGGGCGGGATCAGCCTCGGCCAGGTCAAGTTCAATCACCTTGCCAGCGCGCACATCGCGCACGCCGCCAAAGCCCAGGCCTTCCAGAGCGTTGCCAATAGCTTTGCCCTGAGGGTCCAAAACCCCCGTCTTTGGCATCACATAAACGCGGGCTTTCATATCAACACCAACCACCGTTCTTGCATATCGCCTCTCCTGGCGAAGGATTTTGTCTGGCGCATCCAATTCACGTCTCCGGTGCTCGGCTTCGCCTGCGCCCTGCGACGACCGGAGCGTGTCTGGCGCATCCAATTCACGTCTCCGGTGCTCGGCTTCGCCTGCGCCCTACGACGATCGGATGCGCTCACTGAACCGCCTCCGGCCCCTTCAGGTCGCGCACGCCAGCTTCCGGCAAAATGCCCAAGCGCCGGGCTACTTCCTGGTAGCCCTCTTCAACCTTGCCAAGGTCGCGGCGGAAGCGGTCCTTGTCCATTTTCTCGCCGGTCTTGGAATCCCAAAGGCGGCAATTATCGGGGCTGATCTCATCGGCCAGCACGATGCGCATTTCCTCATTTTCCCAAAGCCGGCCGAATTCCAGCTTAAAATCCACGAGTGTGATGCCGACCCCAAGCAATAGCCCGGTCAGGAAATCATTGATGCGCAAAGTCAGCGCAATCATGTCATCCAGATCATGCGTCGAAGCCCAGCC
>CAMCHA010000401.1 GCA_945874515.1 Asaia bogorensis | reverse complement strand
GAACAGGCGGGCTGGCCCGTTGCGGTCGCAGCCTTAGCCCCCCCAAGCCCGGGCACGGCAGCCGCTGCGGCGGCGGCGCGCTGGCATGGCCCCATGGCGCCCTTCAATGAGGCCGAGGTCGCGCGTGCTGGGCTTGTGGTGGATGCGCTGTTTGGCGCTGGCCTGACTCGCCCCTTGGCGCCCGAAATCGTGGATATCCTCCGCACGGTACAGGCGCCTTTGGTCGCGGTGGACGTACCCTCAGGGCTTGATGGCGCAACCGGGCAGGTGCTGGGTTACGCCCCGCAAGCGGCGCTCACGATCAGCTTTTTTCGCCTCAAGCCAGGGCATTTGCTGCTGCCGGGCCGTGCGCTTTGCGGGGAGACCTTGCTCGTCGATATCGGCCTGCCTGAGGCAGTGGTGGAAGGCATTGCGCCGCGCTGCTGGCGTAATCACCCCTCGCTTTGGGCGCTGCCATCGCTCGAGGTCAGCGCACATAAATACACGCGCGGCCATCTGACCATTCTGGCGGGGGCAAGCATGCCCGGCGCCGCGCGGCTGGCAGCGGCGGCGGCGCGGCGGCTCGGCACGGGGCTGGTCACGCTGCATGCCGAAAACCTGGAACTGGCCGCGATGCTGCGCGCCGATGCGCCCGGCCAATTGGTAAGCGATGCGACGCTGGAAGCGCTTTTGGCGGATGAACGGCGCAAGGTCTGGCTGGCTGGACCTGGATTATTGCCTCATGATGCGACGCGTGCGGCCATCCGCAGCGTGATTTATGCGGGCAAAATGCTAGTTGCCGATGCCGGCGCCTTGATGGCCGCCGCCGAGGCGCCTGATCTGCTGCGCGGCGCGGCAGTAATCACGCCCCATGCCGGCGAATTCGCCCGGCTTTTCGGCGCGCCGGGCGCGGATAGGCTGGCCGCCACGCGCACCGCTGCGGCGCGGCTTGGCGCGGTTGTGGTGCTGAAAGGCCCGGATAGCATCATCGCTGCCCCGGATGGCCGCGTGATCATCAATGATAATGCGCCGCCCTCGCTCGCCACCGCGGGCACAGGAGATATCCTGGCCGGCGCCATCGCTGCCTTGCTGGCACAAGGCATGGCCCCGTTTGAAGCGGCCGCCGCTGCCGTCTGGCTGCATGGCGCCGGCGCGGCTTCAGGCCCACCTGGTTTGATCGCCGAGGATTTGCCGACGTTGATCGCCAAGGCGCGGCATGATCTTTCTTCCTGAAGCCAATCAAGCCCGCCATAAATCCTTTGTTTTTTAATAAATGTTTCGATAGGCTTCCCCCTGAAGGGGTTCGGTACAAACCATGTCCGATATCGCTATTGAAGCCGGCTTGATGAATCGTGCCATGCAGCGCGTGGCTTCGCTCTGGCGCGATCTGGCCAGTGTGGTGCAGCGCAGCCCCGCCGCTTCCAATGATTTTGCCGAGGAATTCCGCGAATGCCTCCAGGCACGCGGTGGCGAGGTTTCCGCCCGCAACCGCGCCGCATCGCTGGCTGAGCGCTATCGTGGCTTGGATGAGGCCGGCAAGCTGGATTTCCTCCGCGCCTTGGCCGGTTTTGATTCAAACGCGGCGGCGGTGACAAGCGCCATTGAAAAACTGAGCGCCGCACCGGATGCGGCGGTGCGTGCCATTGCCCTTGCGGGGCTGCGCCGTGCCTTGGAACCGCCGCGCCTGAAACTGCTGACGGCCTTTGCCGCCATTCCGGATGGGGTGAAATTCCTGGTTGAGATGCGCGCGGAATTGCTGCGCCTCAAGGATCATGAACCGCCCCTGCAGGCTTTGGAGACTGACCTGAAGGGCTTGCTCGCTTCCTGGTTCGATCTCGGCTTTCTGGAATTGCGCGCGATTGACTGGAAATCGCCTGCCGCTTTGTTGGAAAAGCTGGTGCAATATGAAGCGGTGCATCGCATCCGCACTTGGCGCGATTTGCGCAATCGGCTTGATTCAGACCGGCGCTGCTACGCGTTTTTCCATCCGCGCATGCCTGATGAGCCGCTGATTTTCGTGGAAGTCGCCCTTGAACGTGGCATGGCGGCAAGTGTGCAAAAGCTACTCGATGAAAAGGCGCCGTTGCAGGATGCGGGGCAGGCGGATACGGCCGTGTTCTATTCAATCAATAACTGCCAGCGCGGCTTGGATGGCATTTCCTTCGGCAATTTCCTGATCAAGCGTGTAGTGGAATTGCTTGCGACCGAATTCCCCAAACTCAAGACCTTTTGCACGCTTTCCCCCATGCCTAGTTTTCGCGTCTGGCTCGACAAAAGTCTTGCCAATAAGACCGCGCTGCTGACCGCCGAGGAAGAAGCGGGCCTGGCTGCCGCCAATGGCGGCACGGCGCTGGATTTTGCCCAGGCTTTGGCGGGCCGCGCTTGGCTCAAGCAGGAAGCGCTCTCCCGCGCCTTTGGGCCCGTGCTGATCCGGCTTGGCGCGCAATACCTGTTGAAGGAGGCGCCGACGGGCAGGGCAGGGCGCGCGCTTGATCCCGTGGCGCATTTCCACCTTTCCAATGGCGCGCGCGTCGAAAGGTTGAATTGGCGCGGCGATGTCTCGGAGAATGGTCTTCGCCAATCCTGCGGCCTGATGGTGAATTACCTTTATGATCCGGCGAGCATTGAAAACAATCACGAAGCCTATGTGGGGGATGGCCAGCGTGCTGCCTCGGGCGGGCTGAAGCGGCTGATCCGGGCCTAAAATCCCCTCTTTCGCCGGCAAGACCAAACCGCCATATTCAGCCCAACTTGTTGGGGGAATGGGTCATGACAGTGCAAGGCAAGGGCAAGGCCCGCCATTTGCCGGGTAGCGCCCGGCGGACCGAAATGCTGCATGCGCTGGAGAGTAAGCTACTTTGGCTTTCCTCCTGGATGATCCATCACGCCAATCATATCCGCCCCAATCGGGATGGTCTGAAGGTGGGCGGGCATCAGGCGTCTTGCGCTTCCTGCATTTCCATCCTGACAGCGCTTTACTTCGACATTTTGAAGCCAGCGGATCGCGTGGCGGTGAAGCCCCATGCGGGGCCGGTATTCCACGCC
>CAMCHA010000400.1 GCA_945874515.1 Asaia bogorensis | reverse complement strand
CGGTTCGTCACCGCGGTCTGGTCCATCCAAAAACCCCCCACCGTCGCATTGTGGCTGGGCCTTTCTTCGGGATAATGCCGATCCGAACCCATCAGGAAGGTGCTGCCTGGTATCCAGGCCATGGTCACCCCTTCGCTTCCCTGCCCGGGCCGATTGGGCAACTCCATCATGCTGCTGATCCACCGCTATGATGGAAGGCGTTTAACAGTTATTGCCATTTTTGCAACAAGTCAGTTCAATACCTTTTCGGCAATCTAAAATTCTACCGGTGATATATGATTGAGGTTCGAGAGCTTCGGCTGGTCAAGGCGATTGACGATCACGGCAGCCTGGTGCGCGCCGCACGGGTACTGGGTATTGCCCAGCCTGCCATGACCCGCGCGCTCGCGCGGCTGGAAGCGCGGCTGCGCGGCAAGTTGTTCGAACGCAGCCGGCGCGGCGTGATTGCCACTGATCTGGGCCGCGCCATCATCGCCGAGGGCAGCGCCATTCTGGACAGTCTGGAAAGGCTGGACCGGCACTTGTCTGAAGCGCGCGGTACGCAGACCCATGATTTGGATGTGATTGCCGGTGCCTATATGGCCGAGACGCTGTGCCTGACCGCCGCAGCACGCATGCTGTCCGCCTTTCCCAATACACGGGTCAGGCTGGTTTCCGCCAATTGGACGGAAGTGCCCCCCGCAATCCTGGAACGCGAAGCGCCCATCGGTTTGATGGATCTGCGCGGCTTCGTGGCTGATCCTGCCTTGGTGGTGGAAAAGCTGCGTCCTCAGCCTGGGATTTTCGTGGCACGTGCGGGCCATCCGCTGGCTGAGCGCGGCAGCGTGAGCCTGGCGGATATCATGTCCTATCCGCTGGCTTTTATTGGCCGCGCGCCGCGCGAAGTGCAGGCGCCGCATATTGCCGCCCGCGAAGAAGCACGCCGCCTGGGCCAGCCGCATCCGGCCTTTCCCGCGCTGGTGCATGAAAGCCCGACAGTCACGCTAAAGCTGCTGCCGCAATGCGATGCCGTTGCCGGTGTGAGTGTGACCATGGCGATGGACGCACTGCGCCACGGGGACATTGTGGCGCTACCCTGGCAACGTGCCCCTTGGGCTTCGATCCACCCCGGCATCATCACTTTGCGCAACCGCGCCCTTGGCGCGGCGGAGCAGGCATTTCTGGAACTGATCCGCGAATCAGATCAGAAAGCGGAGGATAAGGCGCTTGCCTGGTGCAAGGCGCAGGGGGTGCCAAGCGGGTGTGGGTGATCGGATTAGGTGGATGCCAAGTTGGGCGTAGCGTATTTTCGCTATATGGTTCACCATCCGTTTCGGACTTATCTCTAGATCTTCTGATAGGGCGTACGAGCCGTGGCAATCCCCGATTATCAAAGCCTGATGCTACCAATCCTGAAACTTGCCGCTCAGGGTGAGTTTTCGGTTCCAATGGCTGCGGTCGAGATTGCAAAGAGCCATGGTCTATCAGCCGCTGAAGCTGAGGAGATGCTGCCGAGTGGCAAGCAACGCCTTCTGCATAATCGTATTCATTGGGCCAAATTCTATTTGACCAAGGCATGCTTGCTGGAAAGCCCGAAGCGTGGGCGGTTCACCCTATCGGAAATGGGCAAAGCGCTTCTGAAAAAACCACCCGCCAATCTCAATACCAAGTATCTTCTGACACTGCCGGCGTTCAAGGAATTCTATGGAAAGTCCGAAGCGGCGCAGCCTGAGGGCGATAGCGGCGCCCTAGAACCGCTAGCCGCGACTCCGGAAGAAATTA
The DNA here is from genome assembly GCA_945874515.1 of Asaia bogorensis. Taxonomy (GTDB): domain Bacteria; phylum Pseudomonadota; class Alphaproteobacteria; order Acetobacterales; family Acetobacteraceae; genus Neoroseomonas; species Neoroseomonas bogorensis_B. The sequence continues at coordinate 1,278 of CAMCHA010000400.1, read as the reverse complement.
TCAGTGAAGCCGAAAAGGCTTTCAACGCTGCGCTACGCGATGATCTATTGAGCCGTATTCTACAGAATTCGCCACAATTCTTTGAACAACTCATCGTGGAATTGCTGGTAGCCATGGGTTATGGTGGTTCGCGGCTGAATGCAGCGGAGCAGCTTGGCAAGTCTGGCGATGGTGGCGTGGATGGCGTCATCAACGAAGATGCGCTTGGCTTGGACCGGGTTTATGTGCAGGCGAAACGATATGCCCCAGGTTCATCTGTGGGCCGCCCTGAAGTGCAGGCTTTCACGGGTAGCCTTGTTGGATTGGGTGCGACCAAGGGTGTTTTCGTCACCACATCATCCTTCTCGGCGCAGGCGATGGATTTCGCATCGCGCGTGCCGCAACGCATTATCCTGATTGATGGCAAGCGTCTGACGGAACTGATGGTTACCTATAATGTCGGTGTTAGGACCAATCGTGTCGTAGAGTTCAAGCGACTCGACGAGGATTTCTTCACCGAGGAATAATATCGGTTTTGTGGCAGAAATTTTGGCGGGGTCCGGGGTAACACTGTTACCCCGGCGGGGTTCAGGGGGCAGAGCCCCCTTCTTTCCCTCAATTATCCAAAAACGACCTTAGCTTCCGGCTGCGGCTTGGGTGTTTCAGTTTGCGCAGTGCCTTGGCTTCAATCTGCCGGATGCGTTCGCGTGTTACGTTGAATTGCTGGCCCACTTCTTCCAAAGTGTGATCCGTATTCATGCCAATGCCAAAGCGCATGCGCAGCACGCGTTCTTCGCGCGGGGTCAGGCTGGCCAGCACGCGTGTGGTTTGCTCGCGCAGATTGGATTGGATCGCGGCATCAATTGGGATGATCGCGTTCTTGTCTTCAATGAAATCGCCTAGGTGGCTATCTTCCTCATCCCCGATCGGGGTTTCAAGGCTGATCGGCTCCTTCGCGATTTTCAGCACCTTGCGCACTTTCTCGAGCGGCATGCCGAGCTTTTCGGCCAGTTCTTCCGGCTGAGGTTCGCGTCCGATTTCATGCAGCATCTGGCGTGATGTGCGCACCAGCTTGTTGATGGTTTCAATCATATGTACGGGGATGCGGATGGTGCGCGCCTGATCGGCGATGGAACGTGTGATCGCCTGACGGATCCACCAGGTGGCATAGGTGCTGAATTTATAGCCACGGCGATATTCGAACTTATCCACCGCCTTCATCAGGCCGATATTCCCTTCCTGGATCAAATCCAGAAATTGCAGGCCGCGATTGGTGTATTTTTTGGCGATGGAGATAAC
>CAMCHA010000399.1 GCA_945874515.1 Asaia bogorensis | reverse complement strand
GTCTCACTCGCCGAACCTGGCCCGCCCTGGGTGATGACATAGATCGTATCAAAGGCCTTCAGCGCATCAATGCAGCGGATAATCAGCGCCACGACAATAAAGGGCATCAGCAAAGGCAGCGTGATGTGGCGGAAGGCCTGCCAGCCATTAGCGCCATCAATCTTCGCGGCCTCATAAGGATCAATCGGCAGGGAAGCGAGGCCCCCCAAGATCAGCAGCATCACCAAAGGTGTCCAATGCCAGACCTCAATCATCACCAGCGTCGGGATCACCGTACTAGTACTGTAGATCCACATGCTGGGCGGCAGACCCACCTGGGCCAGAAGCCAATTCAGCACGCCAAGCTGCGGGTGGAAGGTCATGGTCCACACCAAAGCGACCGCCACGGGTGTTGCCATCATGGGCAGAATGAAAATGGTGCGCGCCAAGCCGCGCAGCGGGAATTTGCGATTGAAGGCAAGTGCGGCCGCCAGCCCCAATATCATCGGGAAGACCACCGCCAGCACCGTATAGAATAGCGTGCGCAGCATAGCCCAGCCAAAGCGGGAATCGGAAAAGAGCTTGATGTAATTATCGAACCCCACCCAGCGCCGTTCCCCGCCCAGATGCCAATCATGGGTGGAGACATAGATGGTAAAAATCCAGGGAAAGATGATGACGGCAAGCACCACCACCGCCGCCGGCACAATGAACCAGCCATAATGCCGGGCGTAATTACGTGTCCGCTGAGCCCCCGGGGCGCTCGCGGCGATGGTTTCAGCTTGCTCCATCAGTTTGCGAGAGCCTCAGCTTTCCCTTTCGCTCTGTTCCAGCACCGGGCGGAATTCAGCCGTGGCGCGACGCAATTCAGTCGCCACATCCGAACCGCTGATGGTGTTGGTCAAAGCCGTGCCGATCACGTCGCGGAATTGCGTCACCGGCACAATCTCCGGCAGACCAGCGCGCGCGATTTTCGCGCTTTCATTGAGCGTATTGAAGAATTCGCGCGGGAAGGTGCTGGCGGCAATCGCCGCTTCATTGCCGAAGGGGCTGCTGCGCGCCGGCACGCCGGCACCGCTGGTCAGGAAGCGAAGCTGGTTTTCCTTGCCAAGCGCCCATTGCAAATAAAGCCATGCCGCGCCCTTCTTGCGCGATGCTTCGGGAATGCCATAGCCCGCGCCGAACAGGCAGCAATGGTGATTGGCACCGCGCCCCTTGGGTACCAGCGCATAGCCAACCTTGCCCGCCACGCGCGACCGCGCCTTATCTTCCAAGGGTGCCGCGAAGCCAATGCCATCAATCCACATGGCCGCGCGGCCCTGCATGAAGGTGGTTTGGCATTCATTCCAATTGAAGCCGATGGACCCGGGCGGTGAGACATCACGTAGGAACTTCTTGTACATCTCACCAGCCCAGACCGCGTCGTCTGTATCGGTGATCAATTGGCGATTGGCGTTGATCATGTCGCGCTGCGCGGTGCCAAGCAGATAGGTGGACCACAGCACCACATTGGCGTTCTTCAAGCCGCGCCCGACATTGCCATAGATCTGGCGGGATGGGTCGGTCAGCGTCTTGGCGGCTTCGAACATGCCATCAAAGGTCGTCGGCACAGCGATATTCTTCGCCGCCAGCAATTCCTTGTTGTAGTAAAGGATGAAGTAATCCGCGAAGGCCGGCAGCGAATCCATCCGCCCATCGGATTGCGTTGCATATTCCACCATGCCGGCACCGAAATCGGCGAAGTCGAAATCAGGCGCGGTAATGGAAGCATCCGCCATCAGCGTCTTGATATCCGTATTCCAGCGCGCCTTGCCGACTTGCCGCTTATTCACGTGCAAGCTGAGTTCCGCGACATCAAAGGAAGGCCTGCCAGAGGCATATTCAACGATGATTTTCTGGCGATGCTGCTGTTCCGGCACCACTTCAATGCCGCAGCGAATGCCCGTCAGATCTTCGAATTCTTTATTGTTGCGTTGCAGCAGCAAGCCGCGCGGCGATGTTTGCAAGGTGACTTCAATGCGTTCACCCGCGAAGCGCTTCCAATCGAAGCGGCTTTGCGCATTGGCTTGCCGCACAAAGGCGGGCGCGGCGAGCAAGGCAGCAGTTGCGCCAAGCGCCTGGCGGCGCGTGATGTTATTGGCCATCTTCTGGACTCTCCCTATTGCGGGCGGCTTCGGTGCCGACCTTTCTGGGATGATCCTTCCCGTAACCGCGCCCTACTGCAAGCGCTTAATTAAACCGCTTCTTGCCGCAGGGCCTCCAACACCGCCGGATCGGTGATGGGGCTGGTATCCCAGGGCGGTGGCGGGGGTGGGTCCAGCGTCTCAAATACGGTGGAGAGTTCGATATTCCCGGCATCCGCAGGCCGTGGATAAGGCGTGGGGTCCGGCGCGCCCGGTATTTTGGGCCGGCCAATACCGATGAAGAAATCCTCCAGCCCCGCCGGGATCAGCAGCCAGAGGAATCGGAAGGGCTGCGCGCCATCATTGATGAAGCCGTGGCGGATATGGGGTGGCGCCACCATGAAGCTGCCGGTCGGTATGCGCCGCACCACACCATCAAGCCGCCCAAGCGCTTCCCCGGCAACCACCCAGAAAATCTCGGTCTGGGCGGGGTGGGCATGTTCGCGGATTTTGCCGAGCGGCGGCAATTCCTGAAGCCCCGCCGAAAACCCAGCAGGCATGCCCGCCATGCGGGGGGAGGTCAGCACCTCGATCCAGCCATTGGCGGGTTGCGGCTGCCAATGCTGCGCCCCGCCCCCCGGCGGGACAAGAATGAAGCCACCGGCGTCAGGCATGGATTCTTCTTTCAATGCAGGCGTGGCCGCTTCAGGAATTGCACCCGATCAGCCGAGTTGATCGTCACATGACGCCGCGCCTTGCCCCGGCTGACCTGTAGCCGGATATTCGTGCCCGCAGGCCCCATGGCCCAAATTGCGCGCCAAAAATCGGCCAATTCGCCCACCTCGGCACCGTCCACTGAAAGGATACGATCCCCATTGCGTATCCCCGCCGCCTCGGCCGGGCCATCGGGGGCGAGGGAGGCGACCGAAATCCCCTCATCAT
>CAMCHA010000398.1 GCA_945874515.1 Asaia bogorensis | reverse complement strand
ACCTGATCGCGCGTCAGCACGGTTGCGCCATCGCGCATCAACTCCGCCACGCTGCGGCCATCGCGCGCACCCTCCACCACGAAATCCGTAATCAGCGCTACGGATTCGGGGAAGTTCATTTTCAGGCCGCGTTCCAGGCGCCGTCGCGCCACGATCGCAGCCATGGAAATCATCAGCTTGTCTTTTTCACGCGGGGTCAGGTTCATGGCGTTGGGTTCCGCAATCGCTGTGCCATCATCATGGGATTTTCTGCTTCATGTCGTCCATAGGCGCGGCAGCCGCGCCGGCAGGCCAAGCGCAGGGCGCAGCCGGCAAATCGCCGCCCCCAGCCCTTCGCGCACCTGAACGGCACCACCGAGCCAGCGTGTGACCAAAAGCCCGGGTCGGACTAGGCTCGCCAATGCACCATCTTCGCGCAAAGCATCGCGCAGATCAGGCGTGGCAAGCGGGCCGGCCAGCACCAGGCTGCCCAGCGCTTCGGCATTGGCGAAACCAAAGGGGTCAGCGAAATCCGCCGCGATGTCTTCCCCAAGGCTCAGCCCATCCGCCCAAAGCAGCTTGCCGCCGCGCCGGATGCGCCAGGAATCCTGCAAAGCGCCACGGCGCCAGGTCTCCCCCCGCGCGGCGCGACCGAAGACCAGCGCTTCGGCCATCAGAAGCGTCGCGTCCTCGGCGATATCGGCATTCAGGCGCCGTTCAAGCCGCGCGGCCTCAAACAGGATGGTTTCCTGCGGAATCCATTCGAAAACAGCGCCAGGGCCCGCTTCAAGCGTCACGGAGATTTCGGTGACAGGACCAAGGCTGCGATAGATTTTCTCAGCCGCCGGGGTGGAGAAACTGGCCCGCGCGCCGGCACCAAGGCTGAGCGCGATTTCCACTCTATCACCCCCAGCTAGGCCGCCCGCGGTATTCACCAGCGCGCAAATGGGTGCCTCGTCAGCCTCCGGATCGGGAAACAAGGCGCGCATGGGGGGCGATTGATAAAGCCCGCCCAGCACCGTGCGCCCTTCATGCAGATGATAATCCAATTCCAACCGCCCGCGAGAGCGCTGATGGCTAGGCTGGGGCAGGGCGGCGGCATTCATGGCGTGAGATTAACCACGCCCAGCGCCCGCCACCAAATGGCGCGGTGCGGGGCAAATCCTGCGCAAAATACAGGCAGGAAAACGGGCTGGACATGCGCGCGCGGCGCGGCTTTGGTGGCGGGGATCAATCCGAAAGCCACCCCATGCGCCGCATCACCACCGAACCCCTCACCGCCGAAGCCTTCGCCCCCTTTGGGGAGGTGCTGGAAAGCCCAGCCTCTCCAGGTCGCGCCTACATAGACAAATTGTTGGAAAACCGCCGCGGAGGGGCCAGCCCCAGCCTTTCCTTCACGCGCGCCTTGCCGAAATCAGCACCCTTCGCGTCCACCACCATGGAAAGGCATGAATTTTCCTCGCAATCCTTCATCCCCATGGAAGCGGGGCGCTGGCTGGTGTTGGTGGCGCCGCATGGGGCGGATGGCTTGCCAGATATGACAAAGGCGCGCGCCTTTCTGGCGCGGCCTGATCAAGGCGTCACTTACGGCGCCAATGTCTGGCACCACCCTTCGACCGTGTTTGACCGCGAAGCGCGCTTGGCCATTTTCATGTGGAAGGATGGCACCAGCGCCGATGATGAATTTGTTGAGGTGCAGCCTTTTGAACTGCACCTCGGGTAACCATCAGTGGCTTTCTGGCTGCTGACCGCGGGTTTTCCAGAGCGAGACGAAAATCCCGCCCGCAATGATCGCCGCCGTGACGCCAAGCGAAATGGCGGGGTCAAGCTTGCCGACCATCTGGTTCCAGAAGATCTTGCCGCCGATGAAAACCAGCACCAGCGCCAGCGCATATTTCAGGTAGTGGAAGCGATGCACCATGGCGGCGAGTGCGAAGTAAAGCGCGCGCAGCCCAAGGATCGCCATGATATTCGCGGTATAGACAATGAAGGTGTCGGTCGTGATGGCGAAGATCGCCGGCACGCTATCCACCGCGAAAATCAAATCGGCGATATTGATGACCACCAGCGCCAGGAACAGCGGCGTGGCATAGGCCAGCTTCTTCCCCGTGGTTTCGTCCTTCTGGCGCACGAAGAATTTCTGGCCATGGAGTTCATCCGTCACGCGCATGTGCTTGCGCAGAAAGCGCACGAAGGGGTTCTTTGAGATATCCTGCTCCCCTTCCGGCACCACCATCATCTTGATACCAGTCGCAATCAGGAAGGCGCCGAACAGGTAAAGAACCCAGCTATATCCCTGCACCAGCGCCGCACCCGCCGCAATCATGATGCCGCGCAGCACGATCACGCCGATGATGCCCCAAACCAGCGCGCGATACTGATAACGGCGCGGGATGGCGAAATAGCCAAAGATCAGGCTGATCACAAAAACATTGTCTATGGACAGCGCCTTTTCGATGAAAAAGCCGGTGAAATAGGCAATGCCCGCATGGGTGCCGTCCGTGGTCGTGATCTCCCCGGCTTCATAGGCCCACCAGATACCAGCGCCGTAAAGCGTGGCGAAGGCGATGTAGAAGGCCGAAAGCCACAGGCTTTGCGCAACGCCCATTTCCTTGTCCTTGCGATTCAAGACTCCAAGGTCAAAGGTCAGCAGCAGCAACACAATCAGCAGAAAGCCCTTCCACATCCAGATAAGGCTTGCCCATCCATTCAGAAAAAAGAAAATCCATCCCCAAACCTCATCCAATAGCGCGGATCAGCCAGAGGGGGCCGGGACCGCGCAGAGTTGCACGATCCGACATCACGGAAGCTGCCATAAGATAGCAGTTCCGTCAGAGGGGCCCGGATAGGGGAATAGATGATAGAAGCCAGTTTGGTTTTCAACCCCCATTGCGGCGGCCCCTGTGAGAAACCATTTGGGGATTTGCGCGGTAACCCCTTGGCGAATAGGTTGCCGCCATGTCATAGGGTCCGAAGAACCGCTCCGGCGGGACTTCCAACTGGGAATTGAGGCGTCGCAATGGGTTCCTTCAGCATCTGGCATTGGCTTGTTGTTCTGCTGGTCGTC
>CAMCHA010000397.1 GCA_945874515.1 Asaia bogorensis | reverse complement strand
GCGCCAGCGATATTCTCGCCAAGCGTGCGCCCCGTAACGGTACGCGCAGAAAGGTCAAGGTAATCGCGGATGCGATGGAACAGCGCCTGTGCGCCGCCGGCATAGAAGAAATCCTCCATCAGCTTTTCGCCGGCATTGGGGCGAAGATTCGCGACCAGCGGCACGCGGCGTGACAGCGCATCGAAGCGTTCCAGATCAAGCCGCACGCCAGCGCGGCGGGCGATCGCGATCAGATGCGGAATGGCATTGGTGGAACCGCCAAAAGCCATGGTGGCGGTCACGGCATTGTCGATACTGGCTTGGGTGATAATGGATTTCGGCGTCAAATCTTCCCAGACCATGTCCACAATGCGTTTGCCGGTTTCGGTGGCCATGCGCGGATGTGCTGAATCCGCGGCCGGAATGGAAGAAGCGCCAGGCAGGGTGAAGCCCATGGCTTCCACGGCCAGCATCATGGTGGCGGCTGTGCCGGCGGTCATGCAGGTGCCGAAACTGCGCGCGATGCCGCCTTCCATATCCTTCCACTGCGCTTCGGTGATGTTCCCGGCGCGCAATTCGGCGTGATATTTCCAGACATCACTGCCCGAACCCAGCGTCTTGCCGCGCCAATTGCCGCGCAGCATTGGGCCGGCGGGCACGAAAATGCAGGGCAGGCCTGCGGTGATCGCACCCATCATCAGGCCAGGCGGCGTTTTGTCGCAGCCGCCCAGCAGCACCAGCCCATCGCAAGGCTGGCTGCGGGCCAATTCTTCCGTCTCCATCGCCAGAAGGTTACGATAGAGCATGGAAGACGGTTTCTGATATTGTTCCGTCACGGGATGCGCGGGTAATTCCACGGGAAAGCCGCCGGCCTGCCAGACGCCACGCTTCACTTCCTCGGCCCTGGTGCGGAAATGGAAATGGCAGGGGCTGAGCTCCGACCAGGTATTGATGATGCCGATCACCGGCTTACCGCGAAAATCCGATTCCGAATAACCGGCTTGCAGCATGCGGGACCGATGGCCGAAAGCGCGGATATCATCCACGCCAAACCAGCGATGGCTGCGGAGTTCTTCGGGTTTCTTGCGCGCCATGGGGCTTTCCTCTGCTTCTTTCGGCGGCACTTTGCCATTCAGTGGCTGGCTTGGCCATTCCCTGGCTGGTTTTGCATTGACGGGGAAGCGTTCCTCCGGTCAGGATTGACCATTCAAACCTAAGAACAGGGCGGCAGGACCGCCCGGCTGGAGGAAACATCATGCCCTTGCTCTCAAAACCCCGTCGCCGTGGCTTGCTTGGTGCCGTGGCGGCTGCCGCGCTTTCGCTCATGGCCTTCGCGCCTGGCCAGGCATCGGCGCAGGAATGGCGCGGCTGGAATATCCATGCCGCCGATTACCCGAATGGCCGCGGCATGGACCGCTTTGCGGAGCTGGTGGGCCAGCGCACCAATAACCGCATCCGCATGCGCAGCTTCCATTCCGCGCAGCTTGGCCAGCAGGATGAAGCCATTCAGCAAATGCGCCTTGGCACGATTGATTTCGCCAATTTCAATCTTTCGCCGTTGAACAATCTGGCGCCGTCAACCGCGATCCTCACTCTGCCCTTCCTGTTCCGTGATGTTGGCCATAGCCATCGCGTGGTGGATGGCGCGATTGGTGAGGATATTGCGCGCGATCTGGAAGCGATCGGCATCATCACCCTTGCCTGGTACGATGCAGGTGCGCGGAGCCTTTATACGACCCGCCCGGTGCGTACGCCAGCTGATGTGCGTGGCATGAAGATCCGGGTGCAGACCTCCGATCTTTGGATTGACATTATGCGTGCCATGGGCGCCAACCCAACGCCACTGCCCTTTGGTGAGGTCTTCACCAGCCTGCAATCCGGCGTGATTGATGGCGCAGAAAACAATTGGCCATCCTATGAAAGCACGCGGCATTTCGAAGTGGCGAAATTCTACACCACGACCGAACATTCCAATGTGCCGGAAATCCTTGCCATCAGTCGGCAACGCTGGCAGCGCCTGAATGAAGCCGAGCGCGCCATCCTGCGTGATGCAGCGCGTGAAAGCGCGGTATTCCAACGTCAGCTTTGGGCAGAACGCGAAAAATCATCGCGTGATCGCGTGGTGGCTGGGGGTGCTACGGTGATTGAAGTGGCTGATCGTGGTCCCTGGCAGGCGGTGATGGAACCGGTTTATGCCAAATACGCGTCAACACCGCGGATGGCGGATTTGTTGAAGCGCATTCGGGAAACGCGGTGACAGGTAACGATGACGCAGGGCGCAGGTCATTGCCTGCGCCGCTGCGTGCCTTTTCGCGCGCGCTTGATCTGCTGGCGGGGCTGACCATCGGCCTTGCTGGCGTAGCGCTGGTTTTCTTGATTGCGATGATGGGTTGGCTGGTCTTTGGCCGATATGTGCTGAATGACACGCCAACCTGGATCGAACGCGGCGCAACTTTGGCGATTCTGGCGATTTCCATGCCGGTGGCGGCGGTGGGTATCCGGGAACGCTTTCATCTTTCTGTGCTTGGGCTGCGTGAATCGCTCCCGCCCAACGCGCAACGCTGGATTGCCCTTGGCTGTGATGCGATTGTCGGCCTGTTTGGCGTGGGTATGGCGATCTGGTCTTGGGAATTGGTGGAAATGGTGATGAATTTCCGTATCCCTCTGCTCGGTGTTAGCCAGGGTTGGACCTATGTGCCAATGGTGGTGGGCGGCGTTTTGATTGCCCTATTCGCGGTGGAACAGGTGCTGCGCGATATCTTCGTGCCTGAGGCGCCGGAAAAACGTGGCCCCGCCGCGGCCTTCCTGGAGTAGCGGCAATGGAACCCGGGCTTTTTCTGATTTTTGCGGTATTTGCATTGGGCGTCATTACCGGTGTGCCCGTGGCCTTCTGCCTTGGCATCGCCGCCGTTGTGGGTTTCATCTATGAAGGGCTGAACCCCGCCGTTGCCTTCCAGCAAATGGCGAGTGGCATGAGCATCTTTTCCCTGCTCGCCATTCCCTTCTTCATTTTTGCTGGCGAGATCATGCTCCATGGCGGCATTGCGCGCCGCTTGATTGCGCTGGCTTCCGCTTGCGTT
>CAMCHA010000396.1 GCA_945874515.1 Asaia bogorensis | reverse complement strand
TGTGGAACCGCGAAGATACGCGCCGGCAATTCGATGCAGCCAAGCAATTCATGAAAGAAGCCGAAGCCGATCCTTCGGGGCGTTTGACTGGCATTGTCTTCCCCGCCCAGATTGACACGGTGGAGGAGGAGATGCTGCGCGAAAGCATCGCCTATGCCGCCGAGACAGGCCGGCCTTTCACGACCCATATTTCCCAATCCGTGGTCGAAGTGCGCGAGATTATTCGCCGCCATGGCGTCACACCCATTCAATGGGCGGTGGGTATCGGGCTGCTGACGCCGCGCAGCATTCTGGGCCATGCGATTTTTGTGGATGAGCATATTTCAATCGGTTGGCACACCGCCAAGGATATTGGCTTGATGGCTGATACCGGGGCGACGGTTGCGCATTGCCCATCACCCTTTGCGCGTTACGGCGAACATTTGCGCCATTTTGGCAAATACCGTGCGCGCGGCGTGAATATGGGGTTTGGCACAGATTGCGCGCCGCATAATCTGATTGAGGAAATGCGCTTGGCCATTATTCTGGCGCGCAATGCCTCGCGGGATATTGCCGCCGCCGATACGGGCAGTGTTTTCCATGCAGCCACAGTGGGTGGCGCTGATGCCTTGGGGCGGCGTGACCTTGGCCGTCTGCAACTGGGCGCTTCAGCCGATATCGTACTAGTGGATCTGGCGCATCCGCTGATGACCCCACCGCGTGACCCTTTGCGAGCCTTGGTATTTCACGCAGCGGATCGCGCCGTGAAACGCGTGATGGTGGGTGGCGAGACGATTTATGCCGATGGCCGCCCAACCAAGTTAGATGTCGCGGATGCCGCCGGCATTCTGGCCGAAAGCCAAGCCAAGATGCTGCGCGATTCCGTCGGGCGGGATTATCGCGGGCGGAGCGGCGATGAAATTGCACCGATCAGCCTGCCAATCCATTAGGGCTTATTCCACAACCGCGATCTGCTGCGGGTCAATCCTAAGCCAAAGCTTCGTGCCCACCGCATGGGCGGCCAGCGGTGGTGCCGCGGCGCGAAGCCGCAGCGCCGCCCCTTCCGGGCGCAGTACATAATCCCAGGCTTCACCCAGATAAGTGCGTTCCAGCACTGTTACTGGCATGATCAGTTCCGCGCTTTCATGCGTGGGTTCGGTCAGATGCAGGCTCATGGCCTGCGGGCGGAGCGAAAGCAGAATATCCCCCGATATTTCGGGCGAAATGCCAGCCACTGCCGCGGGGCCAAGCGATAAGCCGCCAAGCAGCAAAGCACCTGCTTCCACCCGCGCCTCCAGCAGATTGGTGCGCCCGACAAAGCCCGCGACAAAGCGCGTGCGAGGCTTGGTGTAAAGCAAATGCGGCGCATCAACCTGTTCAATCTTGCCGGCATTCATCACCGCAATGCGGTCAGATGTTGCCATGGCTTCGGATTGGTCATGGGTGACATAAACGGTGGTGATACGGAATTCATCATGCAGGCGGCGAATTTCGAAGCGCATTTCCTCCCGCAAATTAGCATCCAGGTTAGACAGCGGTTCATCCAACAGCAGAACGGCGGGTTTCACGACAATGGCGCGCGCAAGGGCGACGCGCTGTTGCTGGCCGCCGGAAAGCTCGGCTGGGTAGCGCCCCGCCAGATGGCCCATTTTCACCACATCCAAAATCTCGGCGACACGGCGCTTGATTTCATCACTGGGCAGTTTGCGGAGCGTGAGGCCGAAGCCGACATTCTCCGCCACCGTCATATTTGGCCAAATGGCATATGATTGAAAAATCATGGACATGCCGCGCCGTTCCGGCGGCAGCACGGCGCCAGGGGCGGAAAGCACGCGGCCATCCACGGAAATCGTGCCGGCATTGGGTTCAATAAAGCCGGCAATCATGCGCAGCGTCGTGGTCTTGCCGCAGCCTGACGGCCCCAGAAGGGACAGAAATTCACCTTCTTCCAGCGTAAGATTAATCGCGTCTACAACGATATTCTTGCCATAGGCCTTGGTAAGGCCAGAAAGGGTCAGGCGCGGCATATCAATCCCTCCGCAGCATGAAATCGCGGCCAACCAGCTTCATGCCGATGCCGACAAATAGCATGGTGATAACCAATAGAATGCCTCCAAAGGCGGATACCAATTCGAAATTGCCTTGCTCGCTGAGATCGTAAAGCAAGACAGACATCGTGCGTGTGCGCGGGCCGACCAGGAAGATTGCCGCCGATAATTCGCGCGAGGCGACGATAAACACAATCAGCCAGCCACCTAGTAGCGATGTTTTCAGCAGGGGCGCGGTGATGCGGCGGATGGTTTGCAGGCGCCCACTGCCCAGGATGCGCGCGGCTTCTTCCATTTCCGGATGGAGCGCGCGGATGGAGGCCTGCGCATTGGCATAGGCAATCGGCAGGAAGCGTGCAGCAAAAGCCAGAATAATCAGCAAAGCGCTGCCATAGAGCATGAGTGGCGGCCCGGCATAGGCTGCATAAAAGCCAATCGCCAAGACAATGCCAGGAATCACAAAAGGCGCCATGGCCAGGAAGGCCAGGCCATCGGCGAAGCGAAACAGCTTGCGCACAACGATATAGGCAATCAGCAAGGCCAGGATCAGCGCCAAGCTTGCCGAAGCCGCCGAAAACCAAATGGTATTCCAAACGCTTTGCAAAGCCATGTCATGTTCAAAAAGCAGCATCCGGTAATTCCGGAAGGTGAGGTTATCCAAGGAAAGACCGCGCCCCCAGGCTTTAGCGAAGGAGGCTTGCAACAGCACCAGCAGGGGCTTCACCACGGCCAGCAGCGCCACGCCAAAGCACCAGGCAAACAAAACCCAGCGCCAGGGGCCAAGCTTAATTTGCCGTCTTTCGCCGCCTTTGCCGGTTTGTGAAACAAACCCCTTGCGGGACAGCATCAGCTTCTGCACGCCAATCAGCGCCACCGTTATCAGCAACAGCGGAATGGCATAGGCCGCCGCCACTTCTACCCGCACCGGGTCTTCAAAAAACTGCCAAAGCTGCGTTGTTACCACATTAATGCGGGCGGGAATGCCGATGATGGCCGGGGTGCCGAATAATGCGATTGTTTCAAGAAAGATCAGAATAAA
>CAMCHA010000395.1 GCA_945874515.1 Asaia bogorensis | reverse complement strand
GGCTTGCGCGGCCCAGCCAACGGGTTGGACGCCATTTGGTGCGAAGCTTCGGTCATGCCGTAGCTTTCCACCAGCGGGCAGCCGAACACAGCCTCCAATTGCTCCATCACCGGCCCGGGCAAAGATGCCGAGGATGAACGGATGAAGCGGAGCTTCGCCCGCGCAATAATCTCCGCATTGCGGTCAGCGCGCGTCAGAATGGTTTGGTGCATGGTGGGCACCGCCGTGTACCAGCTTGGCCTTTCCTCATCCAACAGACGGAAGAAGCGCAAAGCATCAAAGCCTGGCGTGCAAATCACCGCGCCACCTGCGCCGAGTGAGGACAGCACGGCTGCGATCAGCCCATGAATGTGAAACAAGGGCATGATGTTCAAACACGCATCAGCAGGCGAAAGCGCCAGCGTCGCGCCGATATGCCGTGCCGAGGCGGAGATATTCGCCTGGGACAAGGGCACAATTTTGGGCCGCGCCGTGGTGCCCGATGTATGCAGCACGAGTGCTATATCACCGGGCTCAGCCGCGCCTGGCTGAGCAGCTTGTGCGGGGCTGCCGCCTTCCAGGGTGAAACTGCCCGCGTGTTCGCCGGGCACCAATTCCAGCACCGCCACACCTAGCTTCGCCGCAACATCGCGCGCTTCGGTGGCGACACCCTTTTGCACCACCAGCGCCTTGGCCTTCAGATCGGTCAGATAGAAACTGAATTCATCCGCGCGATAGGCGGGATTAAGCGGCGCGGTGGTGGCGCCCGCGCCAATGGCGATGAAGGCCGCGGCCATTTCCGGGCCATTGGGCAGCACAATCGCCACGCGGTCATTGCGGCTAATGCCAATGCCATTCAGCCTAGCGATGGTGGCGGCGGCAAGGTCGCGCAGCCCGGCATAGCTTAGCGCCGGGCGGCCCGGGGCACGGATGGCGGGCGCACTGGCGGCGCCGCTGGCCAGAAGGGCATTCAGGGTTGCGTTCACGCTTATCTCCTCGGCGTTTCCCGAGGGGTTATTATGAACGAAAATGCCGCCTCGTCAGCCCCCGGCGAGCGTCTGATCCGCGGAGGCTGAAGGCCGGAGCGGTGAATCAGCCGCTCCAACGAATTTATCGTCTGATCCGTCAGGAGGGATCAGACGATAAGGAGAGTTTGTGCCGCCCCGCAAGCTGCACGTAATTCTTCGCGGTGCGGTCAAACCCCGCGCGCTGTTCTTCGGTTAGCACGCGAACAAGCTTGGCGGGATTGCCCATCCAAAGCTCCATGGCGCCGATGCGCTTGCCAGGCGGCAGCACAGCGCCGGCGGCAATCACGCCGCCTTCTTCAATCACTGCACCGTCCAGCACCGTGGCACCCATGCCGACAAAGGCGCGGTCCTTCAGCGTGCAGGCATGCACAATGGCGGCATGGCCCACGGTCACATCATCACCGATGATCGTGGGCTCCTTCCCCGCATTGACATGCACAATCGTGCCATCCTGGATATTCACGCGCTTGCCGATGGTGATGAAGTTGGAATCGCCGCGCAGCACGCAGTGATACCAAATGTTGGATTGCTCCCCAATCGTGACATTGCCGATCACGGCGGCGGTGGGCGCAATGAAGACGCTTTCATGCAGTGTCGGCCAAATGCCTTCAAACACATAAAGCGGGCCGCGATTGGTGGGTTGTTGCATTTCCATTTCCGTGCCGTCTACGCCGCCTTCGGCAGATCGGCGGAAACAGGCACGCCGAGCATCAGGCCAAGGTTTTGCACCGCCGCACCGGAAGCGCCTTTGCCTAAATTGTCATAGCGCGCGACCAGCACGGCATGGCCGCGCTTTTCATTGCCATAGACGCGGATTTCAAGGCCATTGGTGCCGTTGAGCGCCTCAGGTTCCAGCTTGCCATTGGCTTCCGCTGAAACCACGCGCACCACATCGCTGCCGGCATAGCGCTTGACCAGCACCGCTTCCAAATCAGCCGGCTTCACCTGGCCCTTCAGCATATCCAGATGCAGCGGGATGGAATCAATCATGCCCTGCGCGTAATCCGCAACCGAGGGCACGAAAATGGGCCGGCGTGTCAGGCCAGTATATTTCTGCATCTCCGCAACATGTTTGTGTTCCAGGCCCAACCCGTAAAGCTCAAAATCCGGGGCGGTGCGTGCTTCATAAGCCGCAATCATGGATTTGCCACCGCCGGAATAGCCCGACACCGCATTCACCGTGATCGGGAAATCCGCCGCCATGATGCCGGCATCAATCAAAGGGCGCAGCATCAGAATGGCGCCTGTTGGGTAGCAGCCAGGGTTCGAAACGCGCGATGCCGCGGCAATGGCGCCCGGCTGATCGGGCGTGAGTTCCGCCAGCCCATAAACCCAATCGGGATCAACCCGATAGGCAGTTGAAGCATCCAAAAGCTTCGGCGCCTGCGCACCCAGCGAAACCGCAAGTGCCGCGCTTTCCTTCGCCGCATCATCCGGCAGGCATAGGATAACCAGGTCAACGCCGGCCATCATCTCACGGCGGGCATTGGCATCCTTGCGGTGCTCGACCGCGATGGAGCGCAATTCAACATGCGGATTGGCGGCAATACGGTCACGGATTTGCAAGCCCGTGGTGCCGGCTTCGCCATCAATAAAAATCTTCGCTGTCTTTGCCATGGTACTTCTCCCTTGGAGGCCGCATAGCGGCGCGAATGGTTCAGAAATGCAAGAGGGGCGGACCCTTGCGGACCCGCCCCTTTGATGAAGATTCCAAGACGGAACCGGCGCGACGCCGGTCCGCTGGCGTCAGCGCTTGGAGAACTGGAAGGAACGTCGTGCCTTCGGGCGCCCATACTTCTTGCGTTCCACCACACGCGAGTCGCGCGTCAGGAAGCCCGCTTTTTTCAGGATGGAGCGCAGATCCGGTTCAAAATAGCAAAGCGCGCGGCTGATGCCGTGGCGCACCGCACCGGCCTGGCCGGACAAACCGCCGCCCACGACCGAGCAGACGACATCGAATTGCTGATAGCGATCCGCCACCAGGAAGGGCTGGGTGATCAGCATGCGCAGCACCGGGCGCGCGAAATACTTCGACGCTGGGTGGTCATTGATGGTGAACTG
>CAMCHA010000394.1 GCA_945874515.1 Asaia bogorensis | reverse complement strand
GGCGCACCGGCATTCAATGGGTGGTGATTTGCTATGTGCTGACCTATGGCAGCCTGATGCTGGGCATTGGCCGGCTTGGCGATATCTTCGGCTATCTGCGTGTGTTTCGTCTGGGCCTGGCGTGGAGCATTCTGGCCTTCATCCTTTGCGCCACGGCGGAGAACTACGCGTGGCTTTTGGCGGCGCGCGTGATGCAGGGCATTGGCGCTGCCTTGGTGATTGGCTGCGGTCCCGCGCTTGCAACCAGCCATTTCACCGAGGATTTGCGCCCGCGCATTCTGGGCTTCTACGCCTTTGGCTTTGCCGCGGGTGGCGGGCTTGGGCCGCTGATTGGCGGCGTGCTGGTGGAATATTTTGGTTGGTCGGCTGTCTATTGGTATCGCGCACCGCTCGCGGCCTTTGCGCTGGGCTTGAGTGTGTTTCTGCGCGCCCCACCCCGCACTGCTGAGCGCGAGAGTTTTGATCTGACCGGTGCAGTGCTGATCACCGGCATGATGTGCTGCCTGCTGCTTGGCATCAATCGCGCGCCGGATATCGCAGTGGGCAATCCGCTATCCTTGGCGCTGGCCTTTGGGTTTTTGGTATTGGGCTGGTGGTATGGTCGCCATGCGGGACGCATTGCGCGACCGGTGATTGCGCTGCGCTATTTCCGTGATGCGGATTTTCTTTTTGCCTGCGTTGCAACCGCGCTGGTGAATTTCGCCTGCTTCGCCGTGCTGTTGTTCATGCCTTATCTGCTACTGCATGGCGCGGCCTTGCCGGCGGGCTGGGGTGGCTTGGTGTTGGCGATTGGGCATTTGGCGGCGATGGCGGCTTCTCCCTTCGCTGGCGCCTTGCTGGCGCGCATCAGTGCCGCGCGGTTGGCGTTGATTGGTTCTGTCATGACTTCCGCCGGGCTTTGGCTGATTGGTGCCATTGGCACTGCGAGCGGCGCGATCCCGCTACTGGTTGCGGCGCTGGCGCTGCAAGGCATTGGCCTTGGGTTGTTTCAAGTGAGTGTCACGGATCTATTGCTGGAACGCATGCCGCGAGAGGATCGCGGTGTCGCAGGCAGCCTTGCGCAGGTGTCTCGCACCGTGGGCGTGGTGACCGCCGCTTCCTTGCTGAGCACGGTTTTCGCCGCGCTTGAGGTTGCCGGTGTCGCGCGTGGGCTGGCGGGGATGGAGGCGTTTCGCGCGGCCTTCGGCAGCATCTTCAGCTTTGGCGCGGCGCTGGTAGCAGCGCTGGTTTTGGTGGGGTTCTTCGTCAACCGACGCGGGTATCGCTGACAATCCGCCCATCCACCAGATGGATGCGCCGATTGGCGCGTTTGGCGAGTTCCGCATCATGCGTCACCACCAATATGGCGCGGCCTTCTTCGGTGGCGAGGCGCGCAAAAATGTCAAACACCGCGGCGGCATTGCGCGTGTCTAAGTTACCGGTGGGTTCATCGGCCAGGATGATGGCGGGGTCATTGGCAAGCGCTCGCGCAATGGCAGCGCGTTGGCGCATGCCGCCCGAAAGCTGTTCCGGCAATTTCGCCGCCGCTTCCGCCATGCCGAGCGCTTCCAGCAGCTTCATCGCTTGTGCGCGCGCTGCTGTATCCTTCAAACGGCCAAGCCGGCGGATTGGGATCAGCACATTATCCAGCGTGGAGAATTCCGGCAGCAGGAAATGGAATTGGAACACAAATCCAAGCCGTGCGAGGCGGAGACTGGCGAGTTCTGCCGCACTCAGGCTTGCCGTATCACGCCCTTCCAACAGCACGCGGCCTTCGGTGGGCCGATCAAGCAGGCCAAGCAGATAGAGCAAGGATGATTTGCCAGACCCAGACGGCCCCGTAATGGCGATGAATTCCCCGCGCTCCACTTTCAGCGAAGCATCCTGCACCAAAGTCACACCTTCCGGCAGGCGGCGCGTGATATGTTGCGCTTCAAGCAAGGCAGGGGACGGGCTGGTCATGCCGCGCCGCGAATGGTTTGCACAGGATCGAGCCGTGCGGCGCGGCGTGCCGGCACCACCGCCGCGATGCTCGCCGACAGCAGCGCGAAGAAGGAAGCGATAGCGAAAATCCGCCAATCTTGCACAAGCAGAAAGCGGTCATTGCCCGCCGGTGTTTCCGTATTGAAACGGATTTGCGCCAGGCCTTCGATCATAAGCTGCCCGAGAACGCAGCCAAGCACGGCACCAAGCAACCCAGCAATCATGCCCTGCAAAAGGAATAGCCATTGGATATCGCCTTCTGTAAAACCCAGCGATTTCAGGATGGCGATATCGCGGGTTTTTTCAAACACCACGGTCGAGATGATATTGTAGATACCAAAAGCCGCAACCAGCAGAATGGCGCCGGTGACGCTATACATTATGGCGTTCTGAATGACGAAAACCGTCAGCACATTGCGGTTCTGTTCTTCCCAGCTTTCCGACCTATCACCGAAGCGCGCTTCGATCTGCCGCGCGAGCGCTTCCGCCCCTGTCACATCATTCAAGCGCAGCAGAATCTGATTAACCACATTGGGCCGGTCCTGCAGTATTTGATTGACCTTGAGCAACGTATAGCCTGCCTGATTGTCAAGCGTTGTGATGCCCGTTCGGAAGATACCCACAATCTTCATTTGCAAGCTGACGCCCTTGGGCGAGACAGCGATGATACTGTCACCCAACACAACGCCCAGCTTTTGCGCCAACCCCATGCCAATGATCAGCCCATTGGCGGTGCTGCGCAGATCCTCAAGCCTGCCCTGGATCAAATCTTTTTCCAGATTGGACACGCGGCGATAACGCGCGGGTTCGATCCCCGTAATGGAAACCGAAACATCGCGCGACCCATAGCGCAGCAGCGCCTGGCCCGTGAGAATGGGTGATGAATAGACGCCAGGGATGGCTTCCAATATCGCCATTTTTTCGGAACTGGCGCGAATGCCGCGCACGCGTTCCGTTGGCTTCACACCTGAAAGCGCCACCGCGCCATCGGGATGGGCAATCTCCGCCGCCTGCGGCAGCGGTCGGCGCGTTTCATCCTTCACGATGATGTGCGGCTGCACATCAATCACCTGTTCGATGAAATAGGTCTGAAACCCGCGCATGAGTGAGGCAATGGCGATGAAGAAAGC
>CAMCHA010000393.1 GCA_945874515.1 Asaia bogorensis | reverse complement strand
GTCCAGGCCATGTCGCTAGAGGTAGAACGCGATTACTGGGGCAAGGAAAACTGCACGGAAGTGCTGAACCTCTCACGCCCCGATATCGTGCGTGATATTCATCGCGGCTATTATGAAGCCGGCGCCGATATGGTGCTGACCAATAGCTTTGGCGGTTCGCCGGTGACGCTGGCCGAATTTGAATTGGAAGAGCGCGCGTTCGAGATCAACAAGCTTTCGGTGGAATTGGCGCGCGAGGCAGCCGAAAGCTTCGCCGATGGCCGGCATCGTTGGGTGGTGGGCGATATCGGCCCGGGGACGAAGCTTCCAAGCCTTGGCAACATAACCTATGACGCTTTGGAAGCGGCGCTGGTGGAACAATGCCGTGGCCTGATTGCCGGCGGCGCCGATGCGCTGCTGACAGAAACCAATCAGGACACGCTTTTCATCAAGGCCGCGGTGAATGCGGGCAAGATAGCGCGCAAGGCAGCGGGGTCTGACATTCCGATTTTCGTGCAGGTGACGGTGGAAACCACCGGCACGCTGCTGGTCGGCCCCGATATCGCCGCCGCCACAACCGTTGTGAATGCCTTGGATGTGCCGTTGATGGGGCTGAATTGCGCGACTGGCCCGCAGGAAATGGCGGAGCATGTGCGCTGGCTGTCACAAAACTGGCCGGGGTTGATTTCCTGCCAGCCCAATGCAGGCCTGCCGGAATTGGTTGATGGCAAAACGCATTATCCTTTGGGCGCGGAAGAACTCGCCGCCTGGATGGAACGCTTCGTGCTGGAAGACGGGCTTAATCTGATTGGCGGCTGCTGCGGCACCTCCACGCCGCATATCACGGCGCTGGATGCCATGCTGCGTAAGCTCAGCGGTGCCGCGCATCGCCCGGCGCCAATCAAGCGCAAATATCATTGGGTGCCTTCCGTCGCGTCGCTTTATGGCGTGACCGCGCTGCGGCAGGAAAATTCTTATTTTTCCATCGGTGAGCGCTGCAATGCCAATGGGTCCAAGGCCTGGCGCGAGCGCCAAGCCGCCGGCGACTGGGATGGCTGTGTGGCGATGGGTCGCGAACAAATGGCCGAGGGCTCAAACAGCCTGGACATCTGCACTGCCTTTGTGGGCCGCGATGAAATGGCGGAAATGACTGAGGTGATCCGCCGCTTCACCAGCAGCGTCAATGGCCCGCTGGTGATCGATTCAACCGAAACCCCGGTGATTGAAGCAGCGCTCAAGCTGCATGGTGGCAAGCCCATCATCAATTCGATCAATTTCGAAGAAGGCGAGAAGGCCGCTGAAGATCGCCTGATCCTGGCGCGCAAATTCGGCGCGGCAGTGATTGCGCTGACGATTGATGAAGTGGGCATGGCGAAAACCGCCGAGGATAAGCTGCGCATCGCGCGCCGCCTGGTGGAGTTTGCCTGCGACAAGCATGGGCTGGCGCAATCTGATTTGATGATTGACCCGCTGACCTTCACGGTCGCGACCGGTAATGAGGATGACCGCAAGCTCGGCCTTTGGACGCTTGAGGGTATCCGGATGATCCGGGATGAATTTCCCGATATTCAGATCATCCTTGGGCTTTCCAATATCTCCTTCGGGCTCAACCCCGCCGCGCGGCATGTGCTGAATAGTGTGTTTCTGGACCTCGCCGTGAAGGCGGGCATGACGGGCGCGATTGTGCATGTCTCCAAGATCAAGCCGCTGCATCAGATCCCGCCTGAGGAAGTGAAAGTTGCGGAGGATTTGATCTATGATCGCCGCACGGAAGATTATGATCCGCTGCAAAAGATGCTGGAGCTTTTCAGCGGACGCAAAGCCGCCGATGCCACGGCGAAGAAGCGTGCGGAGACGGTTGAAGGCCGCTTGAAGGACCGCATTATTGATGGCGACCGCAAGGGGCTGGATGATGAATTGGCCGATGCTTTGGCCAAGGGCATCGCGCCGCTTTCCATCATCAATGATGTTTTGCTGGATGGTATGAAGGTTGTTGGCGAATTATTCGGCGCCGGCAAGATGCAGCTTCCCTTCGTGCTGCAATCCGCGGAAACCATGAAGACCGCCGTCGCCTATCTGGAACCCTATATGGAAAGGGTGGAAGGCCAGGAAAAAGGCACCATCGTGCTGGGTACGGTGAAGGGCGATGTGCATGATATTGGCAAGAATCTGGTGGATATCATCCTGACCAATAACGGCTATCGCGTGGTCAACCTGGGCATCAAGGTGCCGCTGATTGAAATTGTGAATGCCGCGCGCGAACATAAGGCGCATGCCATTGGCATGTCTGGCTTATTGGTGAAATCAACCGTGGTGATGCGCGAAAATCTGGAAGAAATGTCGCGCCAGGGCGTGGATATTCCCGTGCTGCTGGGGGGCGCGGCGCTGACCCGCAATTACGTGGAAGATGATTGCGTGCGTGCCTATGCTTCCGGGCGCGTTGCCTATGCGCGGGATGCCTTTGATGGCCTGCACCTGATGGATAAGGTGATGGGCAATGGCTTTGATGATTATCTGGCCGCGCTGCAAACCAAGCGTTCCGGCAAGGTGCGCAACGAAAAACGCACCCTTGGTACCGCTGATCCGCGCGGCTTCGCCCCGGTGGATTTGGCCTATGCCGCGAAGCGCCGCCATCGCGTGGCCGCTGAAAGCACCCCGCCCGTACCACCCTTCTGGGGTGCCCGCGTGCTGGAAGCTGCCCCTAAGGCGCTGGTCCCCTTCATCAATGAACGGAGCCTCTATCAATTCCAATGGGGTTTTCGGAAGGCGGGTCGGTCACTCGACGATTTCCTGGGCTGGGCCAAGCAGGAATTGCGCCCAGTGCTGAAGCGCATGCTTACCATCACGGAAGAACAGAATATCCTGAAGCCCCAGGCCATTTACGGCTATTGGAAATGCGCGGGGCAGGGCAATGATCTGATCCTGTTTGAAGAAGATGGCGTCACGGAAGTCTGCCGCTTCAATATGCCACGCCAGCCCAAGGAAGATGGTGATTGCATTGCAGATTTCGTGCGCGATGTGGATGATGGGCCCGCCGCGCGTGATGTGATTGGCCTGCAAGTGGTGACAATGGGCCAGAAGGCATCCGACATCGCCCGCGTCTGGTTCGAGGACAA
>CAMCHA010000392.1 GCA_945874515.1 Asaia bogorensis | reverse complement strand
TATAAGGCGATCCCGGCGCTCAAGCGCGGCTTCCTGCCGGAACGGGTGCAGCTGGCCGAACATAAGCGCGGCCTGATCGGCTGAGCCCATTTCGATATCGTTTTGATGGGGCCGGGTGGCAACGCCCGGCCCTTCTTCATAAATGAGGTGCCGTCATGGCGACCGATAACTGGATCAATGAAACCCTTTACGCCGCCTGGGGCCAGCGCTTCCGCGTGAAGGGTGAATTGGCGCGGGTGCAATCGGATTTTCAGGACATTGTCATCTTTGAGAGCGAGACCCACGGGCGGGTGATGCTTCTGGATGGCGTGGTGCAGATCACAGAAGCCGATGAATTCGTCTATCAGGAAATGATCACCCATGTGCCAATCCTGGCCCATGGCGCTGCCAAGCGCGTGTTGATCATTGGCGCGGGCGATGGCGGCGTGCTGAAGCGCGTTTTGCAGCATCGCGGCGTCGAAAAAGCCGTGATGGTGGAAATTGATGGCGAAGTGGTGCGGCTTGCCAAGGAATTTCTGCCGGCCATCGGCGGCAATGCCTGGCATGATCCACGCGCCGAGGTGATCATCGGCGATGGCATTGATTATGTGCGTGTGGCACATGCGGAAAGCTTTGATGTGGTCATTGTGGACAGCACCGACCCGATCGGCGTTGGTGAAGCACTTTTCACCGATGAATTCTATGCCAATGCGGCGCGCATCCTCTCCCCACGTGGCTTGATCGTCAATCAATGCGGCGTGCCCTTCATGCAGGCCGATGAATTGCACGAAACATCGCGCCGGCGCGCGAAATCCTTCCCGGATAACTGGGCCTATCTGGCCGCGGTGCCGACCTATGTCGGTGGTTTCATGACGCTGGGTTGGGCGGCGAAGGATGCGTCTTGTCGTGCCGTGGCGACCGATGAAATTCGACGTCGTGCGGAAGCTTCCGGGATATTGGGCGCCACGCGCTATTGGACGCCAGAGATTCACACCGGCGCCTTCAACCTGCCGCCCTATATCGCGGAAAATCTTCCAGGCGCCTGAAACAGCGCCTTAGAGATCAGGGGCTTCCACAGCCTTGCGGCCGCCAAAGGCGGCCGAGAGCCCGAATGGGCGACGCCGCTTATGCGGCGAAGCCAAGCGCGCGGATGCGCGCGCCGGCGTTTGAGGGCGGATCGGTCACGATCCGCATCACTGTACGCCAGGGCTTCAACTCAAGTTAAAGCCTTGCACCAGGCTGCCTGAGACCAAGCGCCAGCCATCCACCAGCACGAAAAAGATCAGCTTGAAGGGCAGCGCCACGACGGATGGGGGCAGCATCATCATGCCAAGCGACATCAGAATGCTCGCGATCACCATATCAATCACCAGGAACGGCAGGAAAAGCAGGAAGCCGATTTCAAAGGCGCGCTTCAATTCACCCACGATGAAAGCGGGGACCAGGGCGCGCCAGGGGGTCTCAGCCGGATTGGTCACGGCCTGAATGCCGCCCAGGTCCATGAAAAGGATCAAGTCGTCCTCCCGGATATTGGCCACCATAAACAGGCGGAAGGGCTGCGCCGCCGCTTCCAGCCCGGCCAATTCGGAAATCCGTCCTTCGGTCATCGGCACAACGCCCTGAGTCCAGGAAGCCTCAAACACCGGCTGCATGACGAAGAAGGTCAGGAAAAGTGCAAGCCCGATCAGCACCGGATTGGGCGGGATGCCAGGCGCGCCAATGGCGCTGCGCAGCAATGACAGCACAATCACGATGCGCGCGAAGGCGGTTGCCATGACCAGCAAGGAAGGTGCTAATGACAGCAGCCCGATCAGCGCGGTCAACTGCACCAGCCGCGCCGTGGCGCCCGGCTGTCCGGTCTGGCCAAGGTCAATCGAAACGCTCTGCGCCAAGGCAACACCTGCGGGCAGTGCCAGCAAGGCAAGGCCGCCAAGGACCCAAAAGACTATTCTGCGACTCATGGCTGGGGCGGTTCCTCATTCTTTGGTGGCAGCCAGCCCAGGCATAGATCCTGTGGTCCGCCCGTCAGCAATAGCACTTCCCGCCCATCACAGCGCAGGATCATCACGCGCCGGCGCGCATCCAGCGCCAGCACTTCTTGCAATTTCAGGCGCTGCCCGCTGGTCTGCGGGGCCAGGCCCGTAGCGCGCAGCAACCGCGCCAGCAGCAATATCAGCCCCAGCACGAAAATCAGCGAAATGCCGGCAGTGAGCCAATTGGCAAGGCTAAGGGTCATGGCTGCTCCCTTATTTTGTTTGACCGTGGGAGGGATAATTGCAAACTTTCGACCTGCGTGAGCAAGGCTTCCAGATTGCGCCGCAGCGCTGGGGCCATGGCCGCGGGTGCGGCCCCCGCCGCAGCACAAAGCCGGCCGATTTCGGCATCAAGCCCGGCAAGATCAAGCGCATAACCCTCGGCAAGACTTGCCTCCGCCTGGGTCAGGCTTTCCCCCATGGCCTTGATGGCGGCAAGAACCGCCATGCCATGACGGCTAGCCTCCGCGCCTGTATCATCCTCGAAATCTGTGTTCACTGGACTATCCAACAGGTTAGGTGCAAAAAAACCATTAGAAAATGTTGTAACCGACCCCGTTTTAACGCATTTTGGCCCACAACGTGCAAGGATGGTGTTATGGACCCGACCAAAACCGGACTGATTGCCCTTGCCGAACAGCGGCTGCGCTGGACGGAAGCGCGCCAGCGCGTGCTGGCGCAGAATATCGCCAATGCGGATACGCCGAGTTACCGGCCTTCCGATATGCAGCCCTTCGCCAAGGTGCTGTCCGGCAAGCTCACGGAAAAGCAGATGGTGGCAACCAATGCCTATCATTTGCAGGGCACGCGCCCGCAGGATGGCCGCACGCTCAAGGAACGAACCTCAGCCAGTCGCGACCCAAGCGGGAATGCCGTGTCCCTTGAACGCGAAGCGCTGCGCGTGGCTGATACCGATTCCGCCCATGCCACCGCACTCTCGGTGCGCCGACGCTACATGAGCATGTTTATGACCGCCCTTGGGCGGAACCAGTCTTAAGAAGGGCGCTAAGCCATGGAACTTGATCGCGCAATGCGCATAGCGGCGGCTGGGATGGATACGCAGACCTCTCGGTTACGGGTGGTGGC
>CAMCHA010000391.1 GCA_945874515.1 Asaia bogorensis | reverse complement strand
AGTGCGGAAACCCTGATGTAGTTTTTCGATGATATCCGGGTCCATCCCCGCAGGGCCGACCAGCCCATAGGGTGAGGTGATCACCATATCCTGATAGCCAAGATCAAGCAGCGTCGGCACATCGGGCAGCTTCTTGCTGCGCTGACGCGTCCAGACATTCAGCGCGCGCAGCCGCCCTTCCGTAATCATGGGCAGCGTGCCGGAACCGGTTGCGCAGGCTTCGATATGCCCGCCGAGCAGGCTTGGCACGGCATCGCCTTCGCCGCGGAAGGGCACATGGACAATGTCCAGGTTTTCGCGCGTGGCGAGGTCCACATTCGAAAGATGCGGCGTGCCATTGGCGCCCGTATTGCCGATACGTATTTCGCCCGGGCGGCGGCGGGCATCCGCCACAAGATCAGCCCAGCTTTTATACGGGCCATCGCCGCGCACGCACATGATGAATAGGTAGCCGGTCAGATGCATGATTGGCGTAAAATCCGTACGCGGATTGAACGACATGCGCTGCATGAAGGGCAGCCGCAGGGCCGGCAGTGGAATTTGCGCGATGGTATAGCCATCAGGCCGCGCCCTTGCGACGGTGGCGGCGGAAAGTGTCGCCCCCGCGCCGGGGCGATTTTCGGTTAGCACCTGCACGCCAAAGGCGCGGGATGCGGCTTCGGCAAAGGCGCGCATCTGCACATCGGTGGCACCCCCTGGCGGGAAGGGCACCAGCAGCGTGATGGGGCGCGATGGAAAGCTTTGCGCTGCCGCAAGCCCTGGTGCGATGGCAGGTGCGGCGAGCGCTGAGAGTAGGATGTGCCGGCGTTTCATGTTTTGCTCCCTGTTTCTTGCTGATTTTTCTTATCACGAAGGCTTATCTGGTCATCGGGCCATACTGATCAAGTGATATGGCGGCACCTCAATCTGCTTGCACGTCGCGCTATCACAAACAACGCCGATAAAGCGCGATCAGCCTTTCCCAATGGCGCTCAGCCCCAGGCTTGTCGAAGCACCAGCGGCCGGGAAAGGCGAAGCCGTGATGCACGGCTGGATAGACTTCCAATTCTCCCCGGGCGCCTGAGGCTTCAAACAGCGCGCGCAATTCATCCACCATGGGAATCGGCGCCAATTCATCATGCTCGGCGCAGGCGATATAGAGTTCAGCACTGCCTTGCCCCAGCGTCAGATGCGGGCTTTCCACCGCGTCACTCACCAGCCAGGTGCCATAGAAGGAAGCGGCGGCGGCGATGCGGCCGGGATAGCGCGCGGCGGCGGCGAGCGCATAAGGCCCGCTCATGCAATAGCCATGCACGCCAACCGGGCCGGGGCGCACGTGTTTTTGCTGGTCGAGGAAACCAAGCATGTCGGCGACATCTTCCATCACCGGCGGGATGGTCATTTTGGTGCGAATGGCGCGCATGCGGTCGCGGTCAGGGTCGCCCACGGTCAGCACACCGGGGCCAAATTTCGAATCTCGACCGGCGCGGTAATAAAGATTGGGCAGCACCACGTAATAGCCGGTGGCGGCCAGCCGCCGCGCCATGTCGTACAGTTCCTCACGAATGCCGGGCGCGTCCATCAGCATCAGCACGGCGGGAAAGGGGCCGTTGCGTTCCGGATGACAGATAAAACTTTCCATCGCGCCGGCGCGGGTTTGGATATCAATGATGTGTTCGATCATGGTGTGTGCCCTTTCAGTCCGCTTTCACGCCAGCGGCGCGGATAACCTCGGCCCAGGATTGCAGGTCGGCGGCGATGCGGCGGTTGAAGGTCGCCATATCCTCGAAATTTGGGGTCAGGCCGGAAGCGAGCAGCCTTTGGCGGAAGGTTGGGTTTTCAAGGCCCTTGCGGATTGCCTCCACCCAGGCGCGCGCGGCATCGGCGGTGATGGCGCGCGGGCCACACACACCAAACCAGCCGGCCATTTCAAGCCCTGGCACCCAATCGGAAATCGGGCGCGCCTGCGGGAACAGCGGTGAACCCGCATTATCGCCAAGTGCCAGCAAGCGTAGCTCGCCTCCCTGAATCTGGCGCATCACATCGCCGAGATTCGTGATCATGAAATCAGCGCGCCCACCAAGAATATCCACGACCGCCGGCGTCGCACCACGATACGGGATATGCACAATATCAAGCCCGGTCTTGGACTTCAGCAATTCCACAGAAAGATGCTGCGCCGAGCCAACGCCGGCCGAGGCGTAAGATAACCCGCCCGGCTTGGCGCGCGCGGCGGCGAGCAACCCCGCCATATCCCTATGCGGCCCATTGGCAGCAACCACCAGGCCATAGGTGGAAAGCGCCACATTGGCGATGCCGGTCATTTCCGTGCGCGGATCAACCGGCAGGCTGGCGCCTGGCAGATTGGGCGTGATGGTCATGGTGCCCATCGGGCATTGCAGCACAGTGCTGCCATCGGGCGCGCTGCGTGCCACCACTTCAGCGGCAATCAACCCATTGGCGCCGGTGCGGTTTTCGACAACGCCACGCGCGGGCAGATGCGGCGCGGCATATTCGGCAATGAAGCGGGCCATCAAATCGCCCGCACCGCCGGCGGCAAAACCGCTGATGACGCGCACGGTACGGTCCTGCGCCAAGGCAGGGCCAGAAAGGGCTAGGGCCGCAAGACCCGCTAGAAGCAGATGACGCATGATTATTCCTCCCGTTTTGGGAGAGCGTATCAGGATGCGGTTTCTTCGCAATGCGCCGCCGCGCGCAACGCAGAAAGCCGCGCGGCGCCATGATCACGCATAGAAATTACCTCGAAACCAAGAGGCATTACGGTTTCTTCATCGCGGCCGGTCTCAGCGATGATCAGCGCGCCGGGTGCGATCCAGCCCTGGGCCTGCAAGGCGGCAAGGGCGCGCGGCACCAGCCCCTTGCCATAGGGCGGGTCCAGAAACACCAGGGTGCAGGGCGCGGCAGCAATGGGAGGCGCGGTGACATCACCGGCGATCACTCGGCAGGCATCTCCTGCCTTGCAGGCAGCGATATTGGCCCGCAGTGCCGCAAGTGCGGCGCGATCCTGTTCCATGAAAAAGGCACGCGCCGCGCCGCGCGACAAAGCCTCAAGCCCCATGGCGCCGGTACCCGCGAAGCCATCCAGCACGGCCGCGTTTTCCAC
>CAMCHA010000390.1 GCA_945874515.1 Asaia bogorensis | reverse complement strand
TGAAAGATACGTCGCAACCCGAGAGCTGGAGGTTGCGGTGAATGCCGCGGTGGCGCTGGAACGCCCGCTGCTGATCAAGGGTGAGCCAGGCACGGGCAAGACGGTGCTCGCGCAGGAAATCGCCAAGGCGCTCGGCTATCCGCTGATTGAATGGCACATCAAATCCACCACCAAGGCACAGCAGGGCCTGTATGAATATGACGCCGTCAGCCGGCTACGTGATGGCCAGCTTGGCGATCCGCGCGTGCATGACATTGCCAATTACATTGTGCGCGGCAAGCTGTGGGAAGCCTTTGAAACAGACGCACCCGTCGTGCTGCTGATTGATGAAATCGACAAGGCCGATATCGAATTCCCGAACGACCTGTTGCTTGAGATCGATCGCATGGAATTCTATGTCTATGAACTGCGTCGCAGCATCAAGGCGCGGCATCGGCCAGTGGTGATCATTACTTCCAATAATGAAAAGGAATTGCCGGACGCGTTTCTGCGCCGCTGCTTCTTCCATTACATCCGCTTCCCGGATCGGGAGACGATGGAAAAAATCGTGCAGACGCATTTCCCGAATATCCGCCAGGATTTACTGCGGGAAGCGCTGACGGTGTTTTTCGATGTGCGCAATGTGAATGAATTGAAGAAAAAGCCTGCAACATCGGAATTGTTGGATTGGCTGAAGCTGCTCACGATTGAAGACATGCCGCCCGAAGCGTTGCGCAGCCAGGATAATAAAACTGCCATCCCGCCGCTTTATGGGGCGCTGCTCAAAAATGAACAGGATGTGCATTTGTTCGAACGGCTCGCCTTCCTGACGCGGCGTCGCGGCGGCTAGGACGGACGATCATGTTCGTCACCGTCAACGGTACCAGGCTCTATTTCGATGTCGAAGGCGCCGGGCTGGTGCCAGACGGGACGCGCATGCGTGCAAAGCCGACGGTCGTGCTGCTGCATGGCGGGCCAGGCTTCGACCATTCTATCTATAAGCCGGCCTTTTCCGCACTCTCGGACGCGGCGCAGTTGATCTATGTCGATCTGCGCGGCAGCGGCCGCAGCGGCGGCGACCATCCGCAGGAATGGAACCTCGCGCAATGGGGCGACGACGTGAAGGGGCTCTGCGACGTGCTCGGCATCAAGCGCCCCATCGTGCTCGGCACCTCCTTCGGCGGCTTCGTGGCGCAGGCCTACGCCACCCGCCATCTGGCACACCCCGCGGCGCTGGTGCTTGCAAGCACCGCGGCAAGGATCGATTTCGACGTCGTGTTCGAGGCCTTTGAGCGGCTCGGCGGGACTGAGGCGCGGCAGGTGGCAGAAGCCTACTGGCGGAATCCTGGCGATGCCACGCGGGTCAGGTACTTTGCCGTCTGCCTGCCGCTCTATCGGGCGAAGCCGCCTCAGGACGACGCGATGCGCCAACGCGCCATCGTGCGCAATGCCGTCGCGATACACTTCAATGGGCCACGCAACGAGCATGGCCGGATGGATTTCCGCCCACTGCTTCGCACCATCCGCTGCCCGGTGCTGGTCATGGCGGGCGACCGCGACCCTATCACGCCGATGGCGTTCAGTGAGGAGATCACCGCGCATCTGCCACCGCACCTCGTTCGCCTCGAACGTTTCACGGGATGCGGGCACGGCGTGCAGGCGGACGACCCGGTGCGCGCCTTCGCCGTGCTGCGGGACTTCATCCGCGAGGTTCATGCGAGCGAGGCCGCAGCCGGCGGCGTGGCCGCCTAGGGAGATCGGCACGATGTTCGCGCCCTTCATCATTGCGCTGCGCGCGGCCGGTGTGCCGGCTTCCATCACGGAATACTTGGCGTTGCTGCGCGCCTTGAAGGCCGGCGTGGCGGGCTTTGATGTGGAGGATTTCTACCATCTTTCGCGCGCTGCGCTGGTGAAGGATGAACGCCATCTGGACCGGTTTGACCGTGTTTTTGGGGAAATCTTCAAGGGATTGGAATCACCGCCCGGCACAGCGGAAACCACGGTGGAAATCCCCGCCGAATGGTTGCGCAAAATGGCGGAAAAATTCCTGACTGAGGAAGAACGTGCCCAGATCGAAGCGCTTGGCGGTTTTGACAAGTTGATGGAAACGCTCCGCCAGCGCCTGGCGGAACAAAAGGGCCGGCATCAGGGTGGATCAAAATGGATCGGCACTGCCGGCACATCGCCCTTCGGTGCCTATGGCTATAACCCAGAAGGCGTGCGGATTGGGCAGGAAGAAAGCCGCAATCGCCGCGCCGCCAAGGTATGGGATAAGCGCGTCTATAAGGATTTGGATGAAGATGAGGCGTTATCCTCGCGCAATATGAAGGTCGCTTTGCGCAGGCTGCGCCGCTTTGCGCGCACAGGTGCCGCGACGGAATTGGATATGCCGGGCACGATTGGCGCCACGGCGCGCAATGGTGGGTCGCTTGATCTGCAGATGGTGCCGGAACGCCGCAATGCGGTGAAGGTGCTGCTGCTGATGGATATTGGCGGTTCCATGGATGACCATATCCGCATTTGCCAGGAATTGTTTTCCGCCGCGCGTGGTGAATTCAAGCATCTGGAATTCTACTACTTTCATAACTGCCCCTATGAACGGCTCTGGCGTGAAAACCGCCGGCGCAAGGAAACCGAGAAATCCACACAGGAGGTCTTGCGCACCTATGGCCCGGATTGGCGGCTTGTGCTGGTGGGTGATGCCACGATGGGGCCTTATGAAATCTCTCAGCCCGGTGGGTCAGTTGAGCATTGGAATGAAGAATCAGGCGTGGTCTGGATGGGCCGCCTGACGCGGCATTTCCGCCGCGCCGCCTGGCTCAATCCCATAGATCAGCAGCATTGGCGCTATACCCATTCCATCGGCATGATGCAGGGGTTGATGGAAAACCGCATGCACCCGCTGACTCTGGCGGGGCTCGAATCCATGGCGCGGGAATTGGCGAAATGAAGCCCGCGCCGCAATCAAATCATCGCAAGAAGGAAACGCTGTCTCATGGCCACTAAGCCTCGTTTGCCGCGCGGGCGGCAATTCTTTGCCAATCCGGGTCCCACCAATATCCCCGATTCCGTGCTGCTTGCGGTGGCGCATGTCACGGTGGATTTTAACGATCCCGCCTTCATGCCTGTCTATGAAAAATGCGTCGCGGGGCTGAAGCGCATT
>CAMCHA010000389.1 GCA_945874515.1 Asaia bogorensis | reverse complement strand
TCCAGCCCATCAAAGGCCCTGATTTTGGGTACGGAAGCCCTGCTTGTCGGCGCGGTCAATATCGCCTCACCAAAACGCAATTGCCCGGCAACCGCTGCGGTTTCCTTATCGGTCAGCCCTTCAATGGCCACGGTCTTAGGTGTTGTGGTTGCCTTCAGATTAAGCGTGGCGGCGGCATTCTTCCAGGTGGTGCCAAGCTGCGCCGCAACCCCTTTGGGGTCTTTGGGGTCAGACAGTAATGCCCGCTTCACCAGGCCCGGGTTGCCCACTTGATCCGGCAGGCCAAGGGCGGGCATCAGCACCTTCAAAACACGGGGGTCAGTCAGCGCCTTATCGATATTCGGCGCGGCATCCAGCGCCTGACGAAACTGCGCCAAAGTCGTCAGCGTGATGGGGTCTTTCTTTTCGCGGATAAGGCCTTTTTCTTCCTCACCTGCTTTGGTGACGCGGCGGAAGGCAACCACAGCTTCCCCGGCGCTTGCCGCACGGGCAGCGTTACCGAAGGGGAGCATCAGCGAATTCTGGCCTTGTTGGCCAAATAAACCCGCCATGAGGGTGGCACTCATATTGATAGCCATGGGCGCAATCTGCGCCGGAAAAGATTAACAAATCCTGAAGATTGCCGCTGATGGGCCGGATTTCAGCGCAAAATCCCAGGATCGCAGGTCACCGCGTGGTTCAGCGGCCCATGCCCAGCGCCAAAGCCCGGCGCAGCCGTAATCGCCGCGCGCACATAGGCGCGCGCGCGGATGACGGAATCCCTGAGCGACATGCCCTGCGCCAGACCGGCCGCCACCGCACTCGCCAAGGTGCAGCCCGTGCCATGGGTGTGGCGCGTGGCAATCCGCCGGTCGCGGAAGATTTCCATCCGCGTCCCGGTGGCGAGCAGATCCACCACCTCATCGCCCGGCAGATGCCCGCCCTTCAGCAGCACGGCCTTGGAGCCAAGGGCCAGCAGTGCCTTGGCCGCCTGGTGCATGGCGCCGACATCGGCAATGGCAAAGCCGCACAGCGCCTCGGCCTCCGGCAGATTGGGGGTTAGCACGGCGGCGATTGGCAAAAGGCGGCGCTTCAGCGTCTCGGCGGCATCGGGCACCAGCAGGGGATGCCCACCCTTGGCCACCATCACCGGGTCCGCCACCAACGGCACGCCGGGGGCGCGGGCCGTGATTTCGTCACATACCGCTTCAATGGTCGCGCTATCGGCCAGCATCCCGGTTTTCAGCGCATCCGCGCCGATATCATCAAGCACCACCGCAATCTGCTGGCGCAGGAATTCCAGCGGTACGGGCAATACGCCATGCACGCCAAGCGTATTTTGCGCGGTGAGCGCCGTGATCGCCGTCATGCCAAAGGCGCCAAGCGCGGTCACGGCCTTCAGGTCCGCCTGAATGCCCGCACCACCTCCGGAATCAGACCCGGCAATGATCAGAACGCGGCCCTTCATGCCGCGCGGGCCTCCGCTTTGATCAGATCAGCAAGGCGGCTGACCACGCCATCCACCAGGGCTTCATCCTCGGCTTCCGCCATCACGCGGATCACGGGTTCGGTGCCGCTCGCGCGGATCAGCACGCGGCCGCGGGCGCCAAGGGCGGTTTCCTCGGCCGCGATGGCCTCAGTAACCACGGGCTTCACCAGCGGCGAGGCGCCGGCATAGCGCACATTCACCAGGCGCTGCGGCAGGGGAGTGAAGCAGCGCAGCACCTCACTGGCAGGGCGCTTTTCTTCCGCCAGCACCGAAAGCACCTGCAAGGCCGCGATCAGCCCATCCCCGGTCGTGCCGAATTCAGGCATGATCATATGGCCGGATTGCTCGCCGCCCAGATTGCAGCCGGCCTCGCGCATCTTCTCACCCACATAGCGGTCGCCAACCGCGGTGCGCAGCAAGCCAAGCCCGCGCGCGGCCAGAAAGCGTTCCAGCCCCATATTGGACATGACGGTGGCGACCACGGCGCCCCCGGTCAGGCGGGTTTGCGCATGCCAAGAATGGGCGATCAGGGCCAGGATCTGGTCGCCGTCAATCACCTGCCCGGCTTCATCCACCAGTACCACTCGGTCGGCATCGCCATCCAAGGCAATGCCAAGATCGGCGCGGCGTTCCTGCACCAAAGTCGCAAGCGATGCGGGCGCGGTAGAGCCCACACCCTTGTTGATATTGAAGCCATCCGGGGCGACGCCGATGGGGATCACCTCGGCCCCCAATTCCCACAGCACGGTGGGGGCAACGCGATAACCAGCGCCATGGGCGCAATCCACAACGATGCGGAGCCCATCCAAGGTTTGCCCGCGCGGGAAGGATGCCTTGGCCGCTTCAATATAGCGCCCCGGCGCATCTTCCAGCCGGCTTGCGCGGCCAAGCCGTGCCGATGGCACCAGCGCAGCGCCAAGATCACCCGCCATCAGCGCTTCGATTTCCGCTTCCTGATCATCGGTCAGCTTCAGCCCATCGGGGCCAAATAGCTTGATGCCGTTATCCTCGTATGGGTTGTGGGAAGCACTGATCATCACGCCCAAATCGGCGCGCAAGGACCGCGTGAGCAAGGCAATAGCCGGCGTGGGCAAGGGCCCGACCAGCACCACGTCCATCCCCGCACCAATAAAGCCGGCTGTCAGCGCAGGTTCCAGCATATAGCCGGAAAGCCGCGTATCCTTGCCGATAACAACGCGATGGCGGTGATTGCCGCGATTGAAAAAGCTGCCTGCCGCCTGGCCAAGCCTGAGTGCGGTGGCGGCGTCCATCGGCGCGGCATTCGCTTTGCCGCGAATGCCATCAGTGCCGAAAAGCCGGCGGGTCGGGGGTGCTTCGCTCATGCGCAGGTTATAGCCCCTTGCCGGCTTCGGATGAAACCCGGCCGCGCCCGGCAAGCCCAGGCGCGGCGCGGGGTTCGGATTAAGCCCGCCGGATATTCCAGAACAGTGGCGGCTGGCCCTTCAGCATGCCGGTCAGGTTCCGGCGATAGGCGGTGGGCTGGTAATACATGCCCGTCGGCACATAGGGCACTTGTTCGAAGGCGATGCGCTGCATTTCCCGCCCTGCTGCCGCTTCCGCCGCAGCGTCAGGGGCGTTGAACCAGGCATCGCGCTGCGCTTCCAAGGCCGGGATGGTCGGCCAGCCGGGCCAGGCATTATCACCATGGCCGCGGATG
>CAMCHA010000388.1 GCA_945874515.1 Asaia bogorensis | reverse complement strand
ATGTTCCGCGCCGCCATTGGCGCGGAAATGACCCATGTCCCTTATCGCGGCAGCGCGCCGGCCATGACCGATTTGGTCGCAGGCAATGTGCCGATGATGTTCGATGGGCTTGGCACGGCGCTGCCGCAAATCCGTGGCGGCGCCATTCGCGCGCTTGGCGTTGCCTCAGCCGCGCCCAATGCCGCGCTGCCGGGGGTGCCGCCCATTACCAGCGTTTTGCCCGGCTTTCTTTCCGTGAATTGGACCGGGCTTTTCGCGCTGCGCGGCACACCCGAACCCGTTCTTGCGCGGATTGAATCCGAAACCGCAAAGGCCTTGGCCAGCGCTGAAATGGCGCGGCTTTTCACGGAACGCGCCTTTGACCCCATGCCCATCCCGCGCGCTGAATTGCCCGCCTTTGTCGCCGGCGAAAGCCAGCGCTGGCGCGATGCCGTGCGCCAATCTGGCGCCAAGGCGGAATAGGCCAAAGCCCAAAACCATGACCGCGCGGCCCGATTTCAGCCTGGAAGCGGCGCTTGGTGGCCGTGTCGCCGGGGTGGATGAAGCCGGGCGCGGCCCCCTTGCCGGGCCAGTGCTGGCGGCGGCCTTGGTGTTTCTGGCCCCACCGCCAGACAGCCTTGCGGCGCTTTTGCAGGATTCCAAGAAGCTCAAGGAAGCGGCGCGGGATGCCGCCTTTGCCGCGCTCCGCGAAGCCCAAGCGCTGGGGCTGGTTGAAATCGGCGTCGGCGCGGCCTCAGCGACTGAGATCGCGCGGGTCAATATCCTCCGCGCCACGCATGTGGCCATGCGCCGCGCGGTGGCGAGGCTGCCGACCCCCCCTGATCACGCCTTGGTGGATGGCAATCAACCGCCGCCCTTGGCCTGCCCGGTGCGCTGCGTGGTGGGTGGGGATGGGCTCAGCTTTTCCATCGCCGGCGCCTCGATCATCGCCAAGGTGCTGCGTGATCGGGCCATGCGCCGGCTTGATCCGCGCTGGCCCGCTTACGGCTTTGCCCGCCATGCCGGCTACCCAACGGCCGCGCATCGGGAAGCGCTGGCAAGGCTCGGCCCCTCCCCCCATCACCGGCGCGGTTTTGGCCCGGTTGACCATGCCGTTTTGAAACTGACTTGACCGGGCGACTCGGGCGCGCGATTCTTGCCGAAGTCATAAGGGATTTCACGGTGGGAACGCAGCTAGAGCTGCTCTTGGACCAGGTTCTGGTCGGGGATTCAATTGCCATGCTGCGCCGCCTGCCGCCGGCGAGTGTGCATGCGATTTTTGCTGACCCGCCCTATAACCTTCAGCTGAAGGGCGAATTGCGCCGGCCCGATGAAAGCATCGTGGATGGCGTGGATGACGCCTGGGACCGCTTCCCAGATCTGGCCACCTATGACGCCTTTACCCGCGCCTGGCTGACAGAATGCCGGCGTGTTTTGCGCAAGGATGGCACGATTTGGGTCATGGGCGCCTATCACAATGTCTTCCGCCTGGGCGTGGCACTGCAGGACCTTGGCTTTTGGATCCTGAATGATGTGATCTGGCGCAAGGCCAATCCCATGCCGAATTTCCGCGGCCGGCGCTTCACCAATGCGCATGAAACCCTGATCTGGGCGGCGCATGGGCAGGACTCAAAATACCGTTTCAACTACGCCGCCATGAAGACCCTGAATGATGATGTGCAGATGCGGAGCGACTGGTTCATCCCGCTTTGCACGGGCGGTGAGCGGCTGCGCGATGAAAATGGCGACAAGCTGCACCCAACGCAAAAGCCCGAAGCGCTGCTGCATCGCGTGATCCTGTCCTGCACCCAGCCCGGAGAGGTCGTGCTCGACCCCTTCCTTGGTTCCGGCACCACGGCGGCGGTCGCCAAACGCCTTGGCCGGCGCTTCATCGGCATTGAACGGGAAGAACGCTACGCCCGCGGCGCGCGTGCTCGGCTCGCAGCCGTGGAGCCGATGCCGGAATCAGCCGCGCTTGCACTGCCATCGCGGCGGGAACAGCCGCGCATTCCCTTCGGCACGCTGGTGGAACGCGGGATGGTGCCGGCTGGCAGTGTGCTGACCGATGCGCGCCGCCGCTGGCGGGCGGAAGTGGGCGCCGATGGCACGCTCCGCTGCGGCAAGGCAGCGGGGTCCATTCACCAGGTCGGCGCCGCAGTTCAGGAAGTGCCTTCCTGCAATGGCTGGCTGTTCTGGCATATGGAAAACAAGGCGGGGGGGCTGCGCGTTCTGGATGAATTGCGCGCGGAAATCGCAGGGGGTTGAGGCGCTGAGGCACTACGCCGCGTTCCGCGCGATTTTATGCGACAAACGGCCTATCCCTGCTTTTTGCGCGCTTTCTCCAGCGCCATCAGCACCACTTCCGGCGTCGCCGGCAGATCAAGCTGCGTAAGGTTCGTTGCGTCACACAGCGCATTCCACACAGAGGTTGCCAGCATCAGCGGCGGTTCACCCACACCCTTTGATCGGAAAATCGTCTCCGCCCGTGCTGGCGCATTGGCGAGCAAGCGCAGCCGGAAATCTGGCGGAGCATCGCGGCTGCCTGGGATTTTGTAGGTGGAAGGCCCGAGTGTGCGTTGCCGCCCTTCCTTGTCCCAATAAAGGCTTTCTGTTGTCAGCCAGCCAAGCCCCTGCACGAAGCCGCCTTCAATCTGCCCGCGGTCAATCGCGGGGTTCAGCGAACGCCCGCAATCCTGCACCAGATCAGCGCGCAAGACGCGGTGTTCGCCGGTCAGCGTATCCACCACCACTTCCACTACCGCCGCGCCGTAGGAAAAGTAGAAGAAGGGCTCACCCCGCATGGTTTTCGCATCCCAATGGATGTCGGGCGTGCGATAAAACCCTGTCGCAGAAAGCGAAATGCGCTGCACCCAACAACGATGCGCCAGATCGCCGAAATCCATGGCGCGATTGTCACCAGGCTTTGCGACGAATACGCGGCCTTCGCCAAAGCCAATCGCTTCCACCGGCACTTCCCAAAGCCGCGCGGCTTCGGCGGCCATGCGTTCGCGGATTGCAGTGGCCGCCAGATGCGCGGCCCATCCATTCAAATCAGAACCGGTGGAAGCGGCAGTCGGCGCGGTATTGGGTACCTCTGCCGTGCTGGTTGGTGTGATGCGAATGCACGACATCGGCACGCCAAAAGCATCCGCCACCACCTGCGCGATTTTGAT
>CAMCHA010000387.1 GCA_945874515.1 Asaia bogorensis | reverse complement strand
GACCTGCATCATGTAAACGGAGCCGGTCAATTGCAGAAGGTTTACAACGAAACCAATGGCAAAAAGTAGCGTTAGCGCGCCCTTCATTTCCCCAAAAATGGCATAGACGGGCGAAGCAGGCTCCTTGCGCAGCATGGTGGGCTTCATTTCTGGCTAACGCGCATTTTACGCCCCTTCAACGGCGATGATTGTACTGCTTTAACTTCATCGCTGACCATCACCCAGTTCTCCAGAATAGGGTGATTTTATAACAAATTTCAACTAATCTTTCGAAAAAGGCGTCGCTTGAGGGGGAGGGGGCAAAGCGCGAAACGGCCCCGCAGCCGAAGGGGCTGCCCAAGCCCTTCCGAGCGCGGCCTGGCCGGTCAGCGGCGTTCGGGACCAGGGCGCAGCATTTGGCCCAATGACAAATCCCCCAAAATAGTTTCATGAAGAATGCTTGCTGCGTTTATGCCCGGGGCCGACATTCACAAGGGCATTATAGGATGAAATCCGCGGCCAAAAGCGTCGAAACACCCTGAATCGCAATCTCCATATCCGCCCGGGCATCGCCATTCAGATCAGCCTGAAGAACCCCGCCCGCGAAGCGGAGCTGACCGGCAACGCGGCCAAAGCTCGCATCGCCGATGAAAGCAAAGGCTTGGTTGCCGGAAAGCCGCGTATTTGCGTCAATCGTGGCCAGGTCAATCCGATCCCCCTCTGCCTGGCTGAAGGCGGTGATCAGATCCCGACTGGTCCCAACCACGCTATCGGCCAGCGCCGTGAAGCGGAATAAGTCTGCCCCGGTGCCGCCGGTCATCACGTCTCGCCCTGCGCCGCTGATCAGCAAGTCATTCCCCGCGCCGGCATCAAGCGTGTCATTGCCGGTCAGGCCCGATAGCGTGTCATTACCGCCGAAGCCCAGGAGTAGGTCATTGCCCGCAAGCCCGTTCAGGCTGTCATTGCCGCCTGCGCCATTCAAAGTATCGTTGCGTGATGTGCCATTCAGCACCCGGTCCGACTCAGCGGCGGTCATGGTCACGCTATAGCTGCCGGAAGATGCTTCAAAGCCTTGCGCGCTCAAGTAATAAGTGCCGCTTGTTGTCGCCGCAAAGGAAAGCCGGGAATTCATGCCAGCCCCATCATCATTGAAGGATAATTGCTGGCCAGTTGCGGTCAGCAGACGCAGGTAGGAATCAAGTGACGAACCCGCTGCGGCATCCATCGCGAAGCTATAACGCCAGCCTGCGCTCAGGGTCACGCGGAACCAATCCTGATCCCCGCCAAAATCAATGCTGGAAGCTTGTAACGCGCTTACCGAAAGCGACGCTGCGGTTGCGGCATTCCCTGCGATCATGTCCATCGGTGTGGGCGAAATGGGTGAGGTATCCATCAAAGCGCCGATATCAAGCCGCCCCCCGGTCGCCACCATGCCGCCAAGTGATGGGGTTGCCGCTGCGCTGCTCAGCAATGCGGCGCGAATTTCTGCCGCACTCGCATTTGGGTGTTCAGCTGCATAAAGCGCCACCGCGCCGGTCACATGCGGTGTCGCCATGGAAGTCCCGCTATAGGTGCCATAGCGCCCACCCGGCAGGGTGGAATAAATGGATGATCCCGGAGCGGCAATATCCACCGTCGTCGCCCCGTAATTGGAAAAAGATGACAAGCCGCCCGTATTCGTGAGCGACGCGACGGATATCACCGCCTCATACCCGGCAATCACGGTTGTCGAATAATTGGCGGGATAAGTCGCCTGTACGTCGTTGTTTACAGCAGAATTACCCGCTGCGGCGATGAACAGAATATCCTTTTGCGCCGCACGCCCGATCGCGTCGTTCATTTGTGCGGAATATCCGCCACCGCCCCAGGAATTATTGGTCGCGATGAAATCTTCAACGCCAGTCGCACGCATGGCAGCATCAGTGAAGTAGTTCACCGCATTGATCGCCCCGTTAGTGGCGCCAGAACCTGCGGCGGACAGAAACTTCAGCCCCACCATCTGGATATTCCAATTCACCCCGGCAACGCCGATACCATTTCCGCCCATGGCGCCAATGGTGCCGGCCACATGCGTGCCATGGCCATTATCGTCAAAGGGATCATTGTCATTATTGACGAAATCCCAGCCGATCAGATCATCATTATAGCCATTGCCATCCTCATCGGTGCCATTTTCCCAACGCCGGTCATTCAGCAAATCGCCAGCATCAATGCGGCCATTGCGGTTGTAATCCAGCACATAGGAAGCATTTGCCGCGCCGTTCAGATCGCGGAAAGTGATCAGGCCGTCCGTGTCAATATCGTTCAGCCGCGCGCGTATGGTTGTTGGGATTTCGCGCTGATTGAGCCAAATATTCAGGTAAAGATCGGGGTGGGTGTAATCAATGCCCGTATCAATCACGCCCACCACACTCGTCATGGAACCTGTGTCGCCATCTGCCCATGCCTCATTGGCTTGGCTGCCATAGGCATTCTTCATCGCGCCTGTATCGCCCAGCATTCCCCAAAGTGTACCGCCGGTATAGCCGGGATCATTGCTCGCAACTGCGATGTGGATTGCGGCGTCTTCCATCGCGGGCACGGTATCCGGGGCCACCGCAAAAGTTACTTCGGCAACAACAGCCCCCACCGCAACCACATTGCCTGAAGCCGTGGCGCAGGGCTCCTGCGCGGTGATGTCGGCAATGGCGATGGGCGCCAGCCACATGCCATCCCGCGCATCGCCATCATCAATCTGAGTGAGCCCTTGCTCCTGCCAGCCTGTGGCGAAACGGCGATGCATCATGGCAGCGGAAAAGCTCATCAACCCAAACTCCATCGAAGGAGCTTTGAAACTATGGCTGAACCGTTAAAGGAAACATTAAGCGCAGCAGCTGAAAAAGCCTGTCGCCCCGTTTTGCTACTGGCCTTCCATCGCCCAACCGGGCGGCAAAGCACCTCTGACCGGTTTTTGTCGTAATCCCGCCGCATAGGACTTATACGTAGTTCCAACGATTCGCAGTTACGGAACCGATGTCCAACTTCATCCGCCAAATCCCTGAAGGTGATGACCGAGAGCGTCTGATGTGCCCCGATTGCGGGCATGTCGCCTATGAAAATCCGAAAGTGGTGGTGGGCAGCGTGATCGCGGAGGGTGAGCATATCCTGCTCTGCCGCCGCGCCATTGAACCGCGTGC
>CAMCHA010000386.1 GCA_945874515.1 Asaia bogorensis | reverse complement strand
GGCGCGATCAATCGGGGGGAGAGGCAATCGCTCAGCCAATCCACCGCCGGCGTGCATGCCAATAGCTTCGAAGATATGTGGGCGGTGGCAATGGAAATTGCGCGCCGTGCGGGGGGTGATCCCGGTGCGCCGGGACTGTTCGGCCCGCTTTCCGCGCCCGCGCCCATCAAGCCCGCGCGGCTGATTGTGATGGAAACCGAAGGCTGGGGCGATTTGGATGCGGCTTCCATCGCGGCGTTTGAAGGCCTGCTCACAAAACTCCGCGCCGCCGGGGTGGAAATCTGGCGCCGCGCCGACCATCCGCTGATTGAAGGGTTTGAACGCGCCTTGGCGCAGGCGAAGGCCATCACCGCGGATATCTGCGCCTTTGAGCAACG
This sequence comes from Asaia bogorensis, assembly GCA_945874515.1. Lineage (GTDB taxonomy): Bacteria > Pseudomonadota > Alphaproteobacteria > Acetobacterales > Acetobacteraceae > Neoroseomonas > Neoroseomonas bogorensis_B. The sequence continues at coordinate 2,793 of CAMCHA010000386.1, read as the reverse complement.
CGCGGGCTTGCAGCATTTGGCGGAAACCGCAGCGGATCGCGTGAGCGCCCGGCTTTTCACCCGCTTGCAGCATGGCACCAAGGTTGATCTTGAAACCTACCGCGCCCGGCTTTTGGAACGTGATGAACTGCGCCGGCGCTTGGTGTCCCTCGCACCTTTGGCGGATGGGTTGATTGCGCTGTCATCCCCAGGCACAGCGCCGGTATGGCTTGGTGATCAGCCAGGCCAGCCGATTGCGCCGCGCCCGACCGGGGATATTAGCTTCAATGCTGGCACGTCTGCGCTTGGCTGCCCGGCGGTGACAGTGCCGCTATTGGCGGTGGAGGGAATGCCGCTTGGCGTGCAGATTATCGGGCAATGGCATGAAGATGCGCGCGCCACGGCTATTGCGGCTTGGGTGGCGGGGGTCGCTTAGGCCAGCAGCACCGCGCGAAAGCCAGCCAGCCGCGCCGGTGTCAGCCCAAGCCCATCTTCCAGCGAACCCGCCTCAGACCCAAAGGGCGTCACCGCCGCATCCAGGGCGGCGGTGAGCAGCGCCGGGTGGGTTTCCAGTATCGCGTCCTTGGCTTCCTGCGGCGCTTCAGCGGGCAGGGGGTGGTCGCGCCGCCAGAACCGATCCGTCGCGACGTAATCCGCCAGTATCTGCTCCCGCGAAACACCAAGCGCGGTTAGGATTAGCGCCGCGCCAAGCCCGGTACGGTCCTTGCCCGCCGAGCAATGAAACAGCAGCGGCCGGCATTCATCTTCCAGGATCAAATCAACAAGCCGGCGATAAACCGGCAATTGCTCGGTCGCGTAATTCAGATAGGCCACGCCCAGCAGCCGCGTGGTCTCCGCCCGCGTTGCCGCGCCATTGGCCAAAAGGTCCCGCAAGGATGCGCCGATGCGCGGTTCAATCGGCAGCGGCACCGCCCGCGCCCCAGGCGGCAGGCGGGAAGGGGATGCAGCGGCTTCGTGCGTGCCGCGCAAATCGCAAACGGTGCTAAGCCCCTTGGCTTCCAGCTTCATTAAATCCTGATCGGTCAGACGGTGCAGCGCATCGGACCGGAACAGCACCCCATGGCGCAGCGCCTGGCCCTGATGGCCGCGCCAGCCCCCCAGATCACGGAGGTTGGAGGCACCTTCAAGCGGCAGAAGCCGGGGCAAAACCTGGGTCATGGGCGGAATATGGCAGAAAGCTCCGCCAACACCCATCGGGCAGGATGGTTTCACATGGCGCAAACCTATTTTAGAAGACACACGGCTTTCGCCACCTGGGATTAACGCGATGGGCACGGCCCTAGAGATTTTGATCATCCTGCTGCTGGTTCTGCTGAATGGCGCCTTTGCCATGTCGGAACTCGCCATCGTGTCCTCTCGCCGGTCTCGGTTGATGGCCATGCAAAAGCGCGGCGTGCGGGGGGCGGATACGGCGCTGGCGCTGGCCGAGGACCCGAAGCGCTTCCTGCCGACGGTGCAGGTGGGCATTACCATGGTCGGCATTATCGCCGGTGCCTTTGGTGGCGCACGCCTGTCTGGCACCGTTGCCCATGCCCTGGAAATGCTGCCCTTCCCCGTGCCTTTCGTGCAGGAAGTGTCCTTCGCGCTGGTGGTGCTGGTGATCACCTATCTCAGCCTGATTCTGGGCGAATTGGTACCCAAGCAATTGGCCCTGCGGGATCCTGAGAAGATCGCCATTCTGGTGGCCCGCCCACTGGCGCTGCTGGCGCGCTTCACCGCGCCTATGGTCTGGCTTTTGGGCGCATCTTCGGCCCTCGTGCTGCGGTTTTTCGGCCCGGCACCCACTTCCGATCAATCCGTGACCGAAGAAGAAGTGAAGGCCGTGGTGGCGGAAGGTGCCCAGGCCGGCGCGCTTGAAACCGAAGAACGCCACATGATCGAACGCGTGCTGCGCCTCGGCGATAAGCCCGTGCGCGCGCTGATGACGCCCCGCAATGACATCGCTTGGCTTGACCGTAATGAGCCGCTGGAAAACCTGCCTGAACGGCTGCGCGCTTCCCATGTGACGCGCTTTATTGTGGCGGATGGGCGTGTGGATAATGTTGTCGGCGTGGTCGCGGCCAAGGATTTGCTGGACCAGCTTCTGGCCGGTGGGCCAATGTCGCTTGATGCCGCCTTGCGCCAGCCCATGGTGCTGCCCGACACGTTGACCGCGCTTGATGCGCTGGAACGCCTGCGCGGAGACCCGCTTGGCATGGCGCTTGTGCTTGATGAATACGGGTCCTTTGAAGGCATGGTGACCGCTTCCGATTTGCTGGAGGCGATCATTGGCGAATTGGGCCCGACCGAGCCCATGCCATCCGAAGCGGCGGTGCTGCGCTTTGATGGCTCGCTTTTGCTGGATGGCAGCATGCCATCCGATGAATTGCGCGCGCGGCTTGACCTGCCCGAAATGCCGGGTGCCGGCACCTATCACACCGTCGCCGGGCTGATGCTGGCCCTGCTGCAACGTGTCCCGCGTGAGGGGGACCGGATTGTCTGGGCCGGCTGGCGCTTTGAGGTTGTGGATATGGATGGCCGGCGCGTGGATAAGGTGCTGGCCAACCGGGAAGATGCGGGCGGTGATAGCGGCGGGTGAGGATTTTCCTTGTCCGGATAAAATCCGTACGTTATATCTCTCGTCTTAAGGAGTTTCGCCATGTCCGTATCCTTGTCGTCTTTTGTCACCGCCCCCGAAGGCGGCCGCATCGAATTCCGCCTGCCGGCTGAGGAAAAGGCCATGCTCGCCCGGGCGGCAGCGCTGATGAATATGGACCTGACAGCCTTCATCCTGGGCAAAATGCTGCCCGAAGC
>CAMCHA010000385.1 GCA_945874515.1 Asaia bogorensis | reverse complement strand
CCAACCAACAGCGAAACCCGCGCGCCATACATGATGGCGGAAAGCATATCGCGCCCCTGATCATCGGTGCCGAGCAGATATTGCGCCTCCCCTTCTTCAATCCAGGAAGGCGGCTTGAAGGCATCGAGCAGATTGAGTGACGCCAGATCAAACGGGTTATGCGGCGCGATCCAGGGCGCGAAGAGCGCTCCCAATATGCAGATTAGCGCCACAATGGCGGAAACCATAGTGATAGGGGACCGGGTAAAGGACCACCAAACATCGCTATCGAAAAACCGGCGCAGCGCATCAGCCATGATCAATGCGCCCCCTGCCCGCGCTCAATGCGAAGCCTGGGGTCCACCGCGTAATAAAGCAGGTCAACAATCAGATTGATGGTGACGAAAAGCGCCGAGATCAGCAGCAGATAGGCCGCCATCACCGGGATATCCGCCTGATTGACGGATTGAATGAACAGTAAGCCCATGCCCGGCCATTGAAAGACGGTTTCGGTCACGATGGCGAAGGCGATGATGGCGCCCAATTGCAGCCCGACAATGGTGATCACCGGCACCAGCGTATTCTTGAGCGCATGGCCGAAATGCACCGCCCGATTGGGTAAGCCCCGCGCACGCGCGAATTTGATGTAATCCGTGCGCAGCACTTCCAGCATCTCGGCCCGCACAAGGCGCATGATCAGGGTCAATTGGAACAGGCCAAGCGTGATGGAAGGCAGCACCAGCGCCTTAAGGCCACTCCAGGTCAAAAAACCCGTGGACCACCAGCCAAGCTTCACCGTATCGCCGCGCCCGAAGGAAGGCAGCACCCCAAGCCAAACGGCAAAAACCAGGATCAGCAAAATGCCGATCAAAAACACAGGCAGTGAAACACCAATCAGGCTGAAGGTCAGGAAAAAGCGAGACAGCCAGGAATTGCGATAAAGCCCCGTATAAACCCCCATCGGCACGCCGATCAGCAGCGCGACCGATGCGGCGCAAAATGCCAATTCAAGGGTCGCCGGCGCGCGTTCCGCGATCAAATCCGCGACAGGCCGCGACAAGCGATAGGACAGTCCGAATTCGCCCTGCACCGCATTGCCGATGAAGGTGCCGAATTGTACCCAGAAGGGCCGATCCAGCCCCAAATCCTGCACCAGCGCCTGACGCTGCGCCTCAGTGAAATCCTGCCCAAGCATGATCGCCACCGGATCGCCCACATAGGCAAACATGGCGAAGGAAATCAGCGCAACGGTCAGCATCACAGGCAAGGCCTGCAAGATGCGGGAGATGATGAAGGCGAACAAAAAAGGATACTCCAAATCAAGCGCGGCGGGCGCAAAACCCGCCGCGCCAGGGGATCAGTTCATTTTGGCCCAGCGGAAATAGGGCTGGTTATTGGCCATATGCGGGATGGTCAGGTTGGACCGCATCGCCCAGGGGATCATCTGATGGTGCAGCGGAATATGCGGCACGTCTTCGCGGTAGATGCGCAACGCCTCACGGATCGCCTCATTACGCGGCTCACCTGATTGGGTCTTCATCCGCTGGATCATTTCATCCATGCGCGGATTGGAATAGCGCCCGTAATTCCAGATGCCATCGCCCTGTGCGCCATTGCGGGTCGCGACCAGGGATTGGAAGGAATAAAGCGCATCCAAGGTCGGCACGCCCCAGCCCAGCAGATAGATGGAGGTATCATCGCGCTGAATCTTGGCGAAAAAGGGTGCCAGCGGCATGGCATTCAACTTGGCGCGAATGCCAATCCGCGCCCACATCGCAACGACCGCCTGGCAAATCTGCTCATCATTGATGTAGCGATTATTCGGGCAATCCAGCGTGATCTCAAAGCCATTGGGGTAGCCGGCTTCCGCCAACAAAGCCCGCGCGCGCGCCGCATCATAAGGCAGGCGCACATCTTCTTCCTTCACATAGCCATTGACCTGCGAAGGAAAGAAAGTGCCCGTCACCACGGATTGGCCGCGCATGGTGGTGCGATGAATGGCTTGGATATCAATCGCATGATAAAGCGCCTGGCGCACGCGCAAATCCTTCATCGGATTGCGCCCCTTCACATCGGAATAGAGCAATTCATCGCGGAAGACATCCATCGCCAGGAAGATGGTCCGCACTTCCGGGCCTTCCAGCACGCGGATATTCGGCGCTTGGCGCAGGCGGTTCAAATCCTGCAAGGGCGGATCGAGCACGAAATCAACCTCACCCGAAAGCAGGGCGGCGATGCGGGTCGCGTCAGATGCAATCGGGCGGAAGATGATTTCCGTGACATTCGCCTCGCGGCTGGCTTCTTCCTTCCAGCCCCACCAATCATTGTTGCGGACCATCACGGTGCGCACATCGGCCTCACGCGCCGTCAGGCGAAAGGCGCCGGTGCCGTTGGTATTGCGGACGGTGTGCATTTCTTCGCGCTGGCGGGTATTTTGTGGCCGCGGGGCATTATTCCTTTCGGACCAGCTCCGCGACATCATGAAGACGGACGCGATCTTGTTGGGCAGGATCGGGTCCGGCAGCTTGGTAATCAGGTCCACCACCAGTGGTTCCACCTGAACCGCGCGTTCCACCGTATCCACGTAAATCCCGTAATTGGAGGTTGGCGCCAAGGCGCGTGTCACGCTGAACACCACATCATCGGCGGTGAAGGCCTCGCCCTCATGGAATTTCACGCCGTCGCGCAGCCAAAAGCGCCAGCGATTAGGCTCCTGCTGTTCCCAGCGGAGCGCCAGGCCAGGCGCCAGGCCCAATTCCTGGGTGCGGCTGATCAGCATGTCATAGACCTGTTGCAGCACCATGGTGACGGTGCCGACATTCTGGCTATGCGGGTCCAGCGTATTGGGATCGCCCGAGGCAGCCCAGCGCACCGTTCGCGCATCCGCCCCTGCCCCGCCAAGCGCCAGCCCGCAGGCAAGCGCGGTCGCCCATAACAGCTTACGCATCCCAATCTCCCTTTTTTTGGTTAAAGCCTAAGTGTCGCCTATAAGGGCGCAGGCCCCCGCCGGGAAGGGGTTTTGTGGGGGAGATTTCCCCAGCCGCGAAACTGCTTTAGCTTCCCCCCGTCTGTCCAAGAGAACCCAGCCCATGCCGCGCTTTGCCGCCAATCTTTCCATGATGTTCAATGAGGTCCCCTTCCTGGACCGCTTCGCGCTCGCGGCGAAGGCGGGCTTCAAGGGGGTGGAGTTCCTATTCCCCTATGAACATCCCGCCGCCG
>CAMCHA010000384.1 GCA_945874515.1 Asaia bogorensis | reverse complement strand
GGCTGCACGCCAAGATCAAGCACTGGCCAATCCTTCACCAACGTCTGGCCAGGCGGCAGGCGATCTCTCGCTGGGTCAGCAGTGGTGCCGGTCAGCAGGCGGCCTTCTTCGGCCCAGCGTTCCTTGGTCCGCACAAGCTTTTCGCGGATTTGCCCTTCCAGTGGCACGTCTTCCTGATCCAAGGCATCACCTCTTTTTTGAGCGTCTCAGCGCCACCAAATAGATAGCACCTAGCGTCTCAGCCTTCCAGGACATAGGTTTCCGCCCGCGCATCAGCAAGCAAGGGGATGAAGCTACCCTGACCGGCCAAGTGCCGATGGCGTAAGCAGGCCGCCTTCGGTAGAGATACCTGGACCTTCCGGCGCAGCGCCAGCTTCGCGGCCCAGGATCCATGCAGCGGAGACATAATGGCAAGCGCAGACGCAACGCACCTGGAAGCGAGATTGGATCAAGGGGCTGCCCCCCTTGAACTCACCATCCTCATGCCCTGCCTGAATGAGGCGGAAACCCTCGCGACCTGCATCCAAAAGGCGATGGGATATCTGGTACGCAGCGGTGTCTCAGGCGAAGTGCTGATCGCCGATAATGGCAGCACGGACGGCAGCCAGGCCATTGCGCGCGGGCTTGGCGCGCGGGTGATTGATGTGCCCGAAAAGGGCTATGGCGCAGCGCTGATTGCGGGCATTGCGGGCGCGCAAGGCCGCTACATCATCATGGGCGATAGTGATGATTCCTATGATTTCAGCGCGCTTGATCCCTTCATCGCAAAACTCCGCGATGGCTATGACCTAGTTATGGGTAATCGCTTCAAGGGTGGCATTGCGCCCGGCGCCATGCCGCCATTGCATCGCTATCTGGGCAATCCCGTGCTGTCCACCATTGGCCGGGTTTTCTTCGGCGGGCCGATCCGCGATTTCCATTGTGGGCTGCGCGGATTTTCGCGTGCGGCCATCGCGACCCTTGATCTGCGCGCGCCGGGCATGGAATTCGCCTCAGAAATGGTGGTGAAGGCCACTATGCGCGGGCTTCGCACCACGGAAGTGCCGACCACGCTTTCCCCGGATGGCAGGTCGCGCCCGCCGCATTTGCGGTCCTGGCGCGATGGCTGGCGGCATTTGCGGTTTTTGCTGATCTTCTGCCCGCGCTGGCTGTTTCTTTACCCGGGCGCGCTGCTTTTTGTGCTGGGCGCGCTTGCCATGGCAGCGCTGCTACCCGGGCCTGTTCGGCTGGGCGGTATCACGCTTGATGTGCACAGCCTGCTTTATGCCTCAGGCGCCATGGTGATGGGCTTTCAGGCCATGCAGTTCTGGGTCTTTGCGCGACTTTATGGCGCGGTGACAGGGCTTTTGCCAGAACCCCAACGGCTTTCCCGCTTTGGGCTGGAAGCGGCCCTGGTGGTGGCTGCTTTGCTATTGCTGTTCGGGCTCGGGCTTGGCTTTTTCGCGGTCGCGCAATGGGGTACGCAAGATTTTGGTACGCTTCTCGGCAGCAAGGTCATGCGCCTTGCCATTGCTTCCGTCACCGCCATGCTGCTTGGCCTGCAATTGGCCTTTGGGGCGTTTTTCTTGGCACTACTTGGCATGATGCGGCCGGCCCCAAAGGCGCAAGGCTGAGCCCCCCTGCCCCACTCAGCCCTTGCGCTTTTGGATACTCGCTGCCCGACGCCCTTCGCGGCAGGCGTCAGAGCAATAGCGCACCTCATCCCACACCCGCTCCCATTTCTTGCGCCAGGCGAAGGGGCGATTGCAGGCGGCGCAAAGCTTTTGCGGCAGATTGGGCTTGCGATGCGCCACGCCTATTCGCCCGGGCGTATTTCGCCGACCACGCGCCCGCGTGCGGGATCAAACAGCAGCACCCTTTCACCATCCGGGCGCACCACCCAAATGGCGATTGTCTTTTCCACCCCAGCTATGCCAGCAATGCGGGTGCCGGCAGGCTGACCAAGAGCTGCTGCACCCAAACCAACCGTCGAACCACCTGAACGCTGAACGATCAGCACAACCAGCGCCACGGTTGCCCCTACGATCAGCACCCCCATACCAATGACCAAAGCCTTGAGAAACCGCACGGAAGACCCCCTTTTGAACGCTGAACGCCACGAATTCCGCGCGCCCATGGAAGCAGCCGGCATGCGCGCCGATCGCTTCCTTGCTGAGGCGATAGGTTCTCTCTCCCGCTCCCGCGTCAAGGCCCTGATTGTCGCGGGCCATGCCAGCCGGGATGGTCAGACGCTCCGCGAACCCGCAGACGCCATTCGCCCCGGTGCGCTTTACGCGCTTGAAATCCCGGCCGCCATCCCTGCCCAGCCGCAGCCACAGGATATTCCGCTGACGATATTGCATGAGGATGCAGATTTGATCGTACTGGATAAACCGGCAGGGCTTGTGGTGCATCCCGCACCCGGCAATCAGGATGGCACGCTGGTCAATGCGCTTTTGGCACATGCGGGTGATGACCTGCCCGGCATTGGCGGGGAAAAGCGGCCCGGCATCGTGCATCGGCTGGACAAGGACACTTCTGGCGTCATGGTCGCGGCCAAGACAGAATTGGCACTCCGCCGGCTATCCGAAAGCTTCGCAGAGCGTGATCTGGAACGGCATTATCTGGCGCTTTGTTGGGGCCTACCCACAGCCATGGAAGGCGAAATCAATGCCCCGATCGGCCGGCACCCGGCGGATCGTAAGCGCATGGCGGTGGTGGAACGCGGCAAGCCGGCAATCACGCGCTATAAGGTGCTGCGGTCCTGGGGGACGTCCTGTGCCCTGGTTTCCTGCCGGCTGCAGACCGGGCGGACCCATCAAATCCGCGTGCATATGGCCCATCTGGGCCATCCCCTGGTGGGGGACCCGGTCTATCTGCGCCGCACCCCCGCCGCGGCCCGCACGCTGGCCGCACCCGTGCGTGATGCCTTGCTCGCCTTTCCACGCCAGGCGCTCCACGCCGCAAGCCTTGGCTTCCGCCACCCCATCAGCGGGCAGGCGCTGCGCTTTGAGCGGCCACCCCCCGAGGATATGGCAGCGCTTTTTATATTACTGGATGGTAACGCCGAGTAACCCGACTATTTCAGTCGGTTTTTCTTGCACTCCTGGCCCATTTTGGCTATTAATCGCGTGTCGGAATCCTCGAAGTGCCATTCAAGGCACGGCCGGCCAAGGCCCCTGCAAGGGGCAGGCGACCAGTCAGGGCTTTGAGGGGGATGACA
>CAMCHA010000383.1 GCA_945874515.1 Asaia bogorensis | reverse complement strand
GAATTGCAGCGAATGCCATCCCGCGCGCCGGCGCATTCTAGCGCTACGGATTTCGCAAAAAGCCGCACTGCGCCCTTGCTGGCGGAATAGCCAGCAAGCCCGGCGGAACCGCGAATGCCGGCGATGGACGACATCATGATGATGGAACCACCACCCGCGCGGCGCATGGCCGGAATGGCGTATTTCACGGACAAAAACACGCCATCAATATTCACGGCATTCTGTCGCCGCCATTCAGAAAGCGTCATATCCAGCAAGGGTTTCATGATGGCGATGCCGGCATTGGAAACCAGCACATCCAGCCGCCCGAATTGCGCTTCAATGGCCGCAATCACCTCAACCCAGCGCGCCTCATCCACCACATCCTGATGCAGATACAGCGCCTGATGCCCGGCATCGCGCAGCTTCGCCGCCATTGCCTCACCACGCGCATCATCCAGATCGGTCAGCACCACGCGCGCACCTTCCGCGGCCAAGGCTTCCGCACAGGCGGCGCCAATGCCCGCCGCGGCGCCAGTGATCAGCGCGACCTTGCCTTGAACCTGTCCCATCACTTTCTCCCTTTTTGATTATGAAAAACGTTCTGCCGCGAAGGGTGCGAAATCGAAATTAGGCTTTTCGCCAGCCAGAAGTGCGCCCATCAACGCGCCAGTCGGCGCTGAACCCGTCAGCCCCAAATGCCCATGACCAAAGGCGCAATAGAGCCCCTGCCAGGCGCTGACCGGCCCCATCACCGGCACACTATCGGGCAGGCAGGGCCGATGGCCCATCCAGATCTTGCCGCCTTCCGTGCGCGCCTTCGGGAATACCTTTTTCAAATCACCCAGCAACAACATAGCGCGCGATTCCGTGGGCGGCGCATCAAGCCCCGCGATTTCAACCGAACCCGCCACGCGCAAGCCTTCTTCCATCGGGCTGATGAACACCTTTCGATCGGCAGGCGATAGCACGCGCCCCACCCGCACGCCGGCATCCGGCAGCATCACGTGATAGCCGCGCTGGGTTTCCAAAGGCACTTTCAAGCCCAAAGGCGCCAGCAAGCGCGCAGACCAGGCACCGGCGGCGAGCACAATCTGATCGGCCGCGATATCATCCCCGGCGCAACGCACACCAACAACGCGCTTGCCCTCGGTCAGAATGGCCTGCACCTCGGCCACGCGAATCTCACCCCCCATGCGGCGCACGCCATTGGCCACCACATCGGCCAGCCGCGCGGGGTTCACGCAGGAACCGTGATCGGGCAAATAAATGCCAATCTGGTAATCTTCCGAAACTTCAGGTTCCAATTCACGCAGCGCCGGCCCAACCAGCTTTTGCACCTTCAACCCGTGCTTCTGGCGCAGCGTCAGGGAGGCATTGTCCTTCGCCAATTGTTCCTCATTGCGATACAGATACATCTGACCTTCTTCGCGGATAAGGTCACTCGCCCCTTCCGCGGCCAGGATTTCGCGGTGCCGATCGGGCGCCGAAAACAGCAACGCGGAAAGCGCCACTGCCGCGCCTTCAACCTTGTCCCGCCGGGCAGAAGCCACGAACCGCAGCAGCCAGGGCATGGCGCGCAGCCAGTAGCGCGCTGGGATATGCAGCGCGCCGGCCGGGTCCATCAGCATTTTCGGCACCTGCGCCAGCACGCCTGGCATGGCGAGCGGCGCCACAGACCCATGGCTGATGGCCCCCGCATTGCCGGTATAGGCTGCGCCTTCCTTGCCGGCTTCCAGCACCAGCGGCTTCAACCCGCGCCGTGCCAAATGCCAGGCGATGCAAAGGCCAACAATGCCCCCGCCAATAATGACCGGGGCGGGTTTGGGTGTTTGCGTTTCCATGGCCCCATCCTGACGCAAGCCGCCGCCCCGGGGAAGCGCCCGGTTGACGCCCCGGGGCCAGCGCATCACCTTGGCCCTCCCGGAGGATGCCAGCATGAAAATCACCCCCAATAATGCCGGGCTAGGCGCCCGCATCGAGGGCATTGACCTGAGCCAAACCGCCTCACCTGAGGATTTCCGCACGCTTTTGCGCGCACTTGGCGAATATGGCGTGCTTTGCTTCCCGAAGCAGGATTTGGAAGCGCCGCATGTGGCCGCCTTCGGCAAGCGCTTTGGCGATCTGGAAGTGAATGTCGCCAATATGTTCCATGCGCCTGGGCACCCGGAAGTGATGATCCTGTCCAATATGAAGGATGAGGCGGGCAAGCCTGTCGGCCTGAATGATGCCGGCCAGGGCTGGCATACGGATATGTCCTATTCCAACGAAATCGCGCTGGCGAACATGCTGCACGCCAAGCGCGTGCCGCGGCGCGATGGCAAGGTTCTGGGGGCGACTCAGTTCCGCAATATGCATGCCGCCTATGCCGATCTGCCGGCCGAGGTGAAGGCGCGCATTGAAGGCCGTGTTGCCATTCATGATTTCAGCAAATTCTGGGACATGATGCGCCAGCGCCCAGGCAGTATTCGTGGGCCCCTCACACCCGAACAACGCGCGAAAAAACCGCCGGTTGAACAGCCGATTATGCGAATCCACCCCATTACTGGTCGGCCCGTTCTCTACTGCAATTGCGGCTATGCCATGTATATCGAAGGCATGGAGCGTACAGAATCCGATGCGCTGCTGGATTATTTGTTCCGCCATCAGGCGGAGGATAAATATCTTTATACGCATGAATGGACTGAAGGTGATGTGCTGATCTGGGATAATATCGGCACCATGCATAATGCGGTCGCGGATTACGTGCCGGGCGAGGATCGCTACATTTTGCGCGTGCAGGTTATGGCAACACTCGATTACGCGGCGCTGGCGGCATGAAGCTGGTTACCTTTCAGGGCGCGCATGGCGCTACCCTTGGTGGGGTGGTGGGGGAAAGCCTGGTCGCCCTTCGCCCAGCCCTTTCCGCTGCAATGCGTGCGGCGGGAGAGGCTGATCGCAGCTCTGAGATAATCCCCGCCGATATGGTAGCACTACTTGGCAATGAAGCCGCGATGACGGCCGCCGGCCGCGCGCTTGCCTTTGCTGCCCGGCCAGAGAACGCCGCGCTGCGGCAACCGCTTGAAGAGACCAAAATCATGGCACCGCTGATGCCCGGCAAGATCCTGGGTGTCGGACGAAATTATGGTGAGCACGCCAAGGAAGTGGGTGGTCCCAAGCTTGAAATGCCGCGCATTTTCATGAAGCCCACAAGCTCGGTCGTTGGACCCGGGGCGGTGGTGAAG
>CAMCHA010000382.1 GCA_945874515.1 Asaia bogorensis | reverse complement strand
GAGATGGAAAAAAAGCGCGGCCATTTGCCGGTGCGCGAATTGCTGCTGCGCGCCTCCCAGGCCGTGCAAAAAGCCAAGCCGATTTTCATGATGAGCCCGCTTTCGGTCGCGCAATTCCTGAGCCCCCCGCATGGGCTGAAGCCCGGACTTTCCTTTGATCTGCTAGTAATTGATGAAGCGAGCCAGGTAGAACCTGTGGATGCCTTGGGTGCCATTGCGCGCTGCCGGCAAGTGGTGGTGGTGGGTGATGACAAGCAAATGCCACCCACGCGCTTCTTTCAGCGCATGACGGGTGAGGAAGGCGAAGAAACCGCTGAAAACGCCGCCGATGTTGTCGCGGCGCGGGATGTGGAAAGCATCTTGGGGCTTTGCAATGCGCGCGGCCTGCCATCGGCCATGCTGCGCTGGCATTATCGCAGCCGGCATGAAAGCCTGATCGCGACATCCAACGCGGAATTCTACGATGGCAGGCTTTTCATTCTGCCATCGCCGCGCGCACGCTCAGCCGCGCTTGGGCTTTCACTCCGCCGCGTTGAAGGACGGTTTGATACGGGCGGCACCGGCACCAATGCGGAAGAAGCGCGCGCAGTGGCTGAAGCTGTCATCGCCCATGCGCGGGAGACGCCCGGCGATACCTTGGGTGTCGCGGCGTTTTCCATCCGTCAGCGTGATGCGATCCTGAATGCCGTTGAAGCCGCGCGGCGTGACAACCCGGATACGGAAGCGTTCTTCGCCGCCCATACGGATGAACCCTTCTTCGTGAAGAACCTCGAAAACGTCCAGGGTGATGAACGCGATTCGATCATGATTTCGGTGGGTTACGGGCGCGGCGCCGATGGCAAGCTTGCCATGCGCTTCGGCCCACTTTCTGCCGATGGCGGTGAACGCCGGCTGAATGTGCTGATCACGCGCGCTAAGAAGCGCTGCATCGTATTTTCGTCCATCAGTGCAGATGACATTGACCTCGCTCGCGCTTCCGGCAGAGGTGTGGCGACGCTCAAATCCTTCCTCGCCTTCGCCGCCGCCGGGGATGCACCGCGCGCGACTGCTGCAAGAATCCAAGCCGCACCTCTGGCCGCTGCCATTGGCAAAGCCGTTGAAGCCGCTGGCAAGGAAGCCGTGCCGCGCGTTGGCATGGCGGGGCTATTCCTGGATGTCGCGGCGCGTGAGGCCGGGGATTACGTGCTGGGCATTGAAGCGGATGCGGGGGATTGGGCGGCGCTGCGTTGCGCGCGCGATCGTGAAAGGGGCCGCGATAGCGCGCTGCAAGCCATGGGCTGGAAGCTCACGCGCGCCTGGTCACTTTCCTGGTATGGCAGGCCAGAGGCCGAGGCGGCACGTATCGCCGCCCTGCTTGGTGCCGCACCTGCCTCCGCCACGCCGGAAGTAACAGCACCAGCGCCGGAAATCGGCTTGGCCGAACCTTACCGGGAAGCCGCGCCAGAAGTGCCGAAGGGTACCGCCATTGCCGATGTGCCCTTCGCGACTCTGGCTGGTATTCTCGCGGAAATTATCAACGTTGAAGCGCCGATCACGACTGAGAGCCTCGGCGAACGCGTGCGCTTGCTCTGGGCTTTGGAAGCGCTGCCTACACCAGCGCGCGATGCGCTGCGCCAAGCGCTTGCGCTCGCGCGGCAATTGCATGGCGTGAAGGAAGAACAGGGTTTTCTGCTGGCCGAAGGTGCCGCGATTACGCCACGGGATCGCCGCGCGGCAGGCGCCCATTTGCGCCGCGCTGCTGCCGTATCACCACGTGAAATTGCTGCCGCTGCCGAGAAACTTTTGGCGCTACGCCCGGCGACAACAGAAGCGGAACTCGCCGCCGGTATTCATCGCTTGCTGGGGCTTGATGCCAATGCGCAAGCCGCCATCGCGGCGCGGCTGGCGGGGTTGATTGGTGCCGGTGTGGTGAAGCTTTAGGGCATGAAGGCCGCTTCGCCTTACGCCGTCATGCATCCGCGCAAGGATGGGTAGCGTCACCACATCGCGCGGTGCGGCACTGTTTGGTGCACGCGATGCGGTGGGTGCTGCGGGCGTTGCCATGGCGGCAACCTTCCTCGCCTTCGGTGCTGCCGTGCGGGAAGCGGGGCTTTCGCCAGGCTGGGCGCTGCTGGCGTGTTGGGCGATTTACGGCATGCCAGGGCAATTGGTGCTGGTGCAAGCCGCCAGCACGGGTTTTGTCGGTGGCATTCTGCCCGCCGTGATGGGTGCCATTGCGGTGAATGCGCGCTTCCTGCCCATGGCGATTGCCATCACGCCGCTTTTTGGCGTGGCAGAGCGCAAGCGCCTGATTCCCGCCATTCCCTTCATCGCGGTCACGCCTTGGGCGGCGGCGATGCGCGCCTTTCCCGAAATCGCAGCTTCCGTCAGGCTTTCCTGGTTTCTGGGCTTTGGCCTGACAAGCTGGGTGGTGGCGGGGTTTGCGGCACTCGCGGGGTTTTACGTGGCGGGCATGCTGGATGATCACGCGCGCGCGGCGCTGTTATTCGTCAATCCGCTCTATTACGCGCTGCTATTGGCGGCGGATCTGGACAAGCCCGCGCCGCGCCGCGCCATTTTGTGCGGTGCGGCTGCGGCGGGGCTGACAATCATCTTGCCATCCTCCATGGGGCTTTTGGCGGCGGGGATTATTGGCGGCACCGCGGCCTTCTTGTGGGGACGCAAGCGTGGACAACGCTGATATCGCCCTCGCACTGACCGCCCTTGCCTGCCTGTTGCTGCGCAGTGCCGGCGTTTGGCTGGCTGGCGGGCTTGGTGGCGACCATCCCGTGATCGCCTGGGCCACCGCGATTGCGCAGGCAACACTCGCGGCCTTTGTGATGCTGGCGATCATTGCGCCAAGCGGGGCGTTGGCCGATGTGCCACTGGCAGCGCGGCTTTTCGGGCTTGGGGTTGGTGTTGCGGTGTGCCTTGCCTTCGGGCGCAATTTGCTGCCGGCGCTATTGGTGGGGGTGGCGGCGATGCTGGCACTGCGGGCGATACTGGCGGGGGTGGCATGATGTGGGTTTTCGCTGGGGCTACAGGCAAATCCATACCGGTCATGGGAAGCCTGGTGTTGCTGCTGCTTGTGATGCTTTGGCCGTTCCAATCAGCGCTGGCGCAGGATCGCCGCGTGGTGGCGATGGAAACGGAAGTGCGCGGCATCGTCTTTCGCATCCCGCGGTCGCATTTGCATATCCGCGATGGCGATGGGTCCTTCGACCTTGGCCTGCG
>CAMCHA010000381.1 GCA_945874515.1 Asaia bogorensis | reverse complement strand
GCGGATACGCTGAACCTAGCCTTCGTTTTTCTGCTGGTGGGCTATGGCACCAAGGCGGGCCTGGTGCCGCTGCATTCCTGGCTGCCCGATGCGCATGCCGAGGGTCCGATTGCGATTTCCGCTGTTCTATCAGGGCTTTTGCTGAATGCCGCCATGCTTGCGGTACTGCGTGCAAAAGCCATTGTCGGCGCGCATCCCGGCACCATTGCGGTCGGGCCTTTGCTGATGGCGCTCGGGCTCGCTTCCGTGCTGCTGGCATCGCTGGCACTTTGGCGGCGGCGTGATGCAAGGCGTTTTTTTGGTTGGAGTTCCATTGAACATATGGGCATTGCCGCTTTTGCCTTTGGCGTTGGCGGCCCGGCGGCGACGCTTGCGGGCTTGCTGCACATGATCGGCCATTCACTGGTGAAAAGCGCGATTTTCTTCGGTATTGGGCGCGCCGTACAGCAAAAGGGAAGCCAGAAACTAGTGGATATTTCAGGGCTGGTCGCGAGTGATCCCTGGCTTGGTTGGGGTTTGGCTTTGGCGATTGGCGCCATTGCTGGGCTACCGCCCTTTCTATTGTTCGCGTCAGAATATGCGGTGCTGAATGCCGCCATGGCCGCGCAGCCCTGGCTTGCTGTGGCGCTTGCGCTTGGACTGGTGCTGGCCATGACAGCGCTGATCCACACGCTGCAAGCGCTATGTTTTGGTGTGGCAACACCTGATGTGGCGCCGGTAAGCGGAGGGCTTGCGGTGCTGGTGCCGCTTTGGCTGCATTTGGCGGTGGCGTTGTTGCTGGGGCTCGCCATGCCCGCGCTCCTCAGCAGTTTCCTCAAGGCAGCAGCGGGGATGGTCGGATGATGGGGCCGGCTTCCAGCCTGATACGCGGCGGTAATCCGCAAGGGGCAAAACCTTATGAGCGGTTTTTGCTCTCCCCCACCGCCTGGGGGCAATTGCCGGCGGCTTTGCAGCAGGAAACGGATTTGGCGCTGCTTGGGCTTTGGGCGGATGCGGCGCAGGTACATGCCTGCTTCCTTCATGAACCAAGCGCGGAAGCGGTGCTGGCTTCAACACCGGCGGCAGGGTGGAATTACGCGGCGCTTTCCCCCGCGCGCCCCGGCGCGGTGCGCTTTGAACGCATGATTCTGGAATTATGGGGCCATCGCGCCGAGGGTGCTGTAGATTTACGCCCATGGCTGGATCACGGGCGCTGGAATTTGCGCCATCCGCTCGCCGCCAAACCCGTCCCCTTTGCGGGAGAAGCCCCGCAGCCGGAATTCCTGCCGGTAGAAGGGGAGGGCATTCACCAAATCCCCGTTGGCCCGATTCACGCCGGCGTGATCGAACCAGGGCATTTCCGCTTTTCCGTTCAGGGAGAAGTGGTCGTGCGGTTGGAACAGCGGCTTGGCTACACGCATAAGGGCACGCTTTCGCTCATGCTTGGCACGTCGCCCCGTGCCGCTGTGCGTTATGCGGCGCGGCTTTCCGGCGATACCACCGTTGCGCATTCCTGGGCGTTTTCGGCGGCGGTGGAAGCCGCACTTGGTGTCACGCCACCGCCACGCGCGCTGCATTTGCGCGCACTTATGCTGGAATTGGAACGCATCCATAATCATCTGAATGATTGGGGCTTCATCTGCAATGACGCAGCCTTCGCTTTCCCCCATGCGCGCTGCGGTTTTCTGCGCGAAGGCGTGCTGCGTGCCATTGCCGCCGCTTTCGGCCATCGGCTGATGATGGACCGCGTTTTGCCTGGTGGTGTCGCGCCCGATATCGCGCCGCGCGGAGCCGAGGCGATTCTGGCCGCGCTGGATGCGGTGGAAGCGGAAATCCCATCGCTGATGCAGATTTATGAGGCGCATGCCAGCTTGCAGGATCGCGTGGTGACAACTGGATATTTGCGCCCCGATCTGGCGCGTGCCTTTGCCGCGGGTGGGCATGTGGGCCGTGCCTCGGGCCGTGATTTTGATGCGCGGCGCCTGTCGCAAAACCAACCCTATCCAACGCTGCGTTTTGATATGCCGGTGCTGGAAGCGGGCGATGTAGATGCGCGGGTGAGGATTCGCGTGACCGAACTCGGCCAATCCATCGCCCTTGTGCGGCAAGTGTTGGCCAGCCTTCCATCCGGTGAGTTGATGGCGCCTTTGCCGGTGCGTGCCGGCGAAGGTGTGGCGATGATTGAAGGCTTTCGCGGCGAATGTCTGCATTGGGTGAAGCTGGATGATGGCGGGATCATCCGTGCTCTTTTCCCGCGCGATCCTTCCTGGCTGCAATGGCCACTGCTGGAGGCAGCGATTGAAGACAATATCGTTGCCGATTTCCCGCTATGCAATAAATCCTTCAATTGTTCCTATAGCGGAGTGGATTTGTGATGCTGTGGCCGAAACTCGCCCGCGCGCTTTTCGCGAAGCCCCTCACGGATAATGCACCGCTGGTGCCGCGCGAGACCATTCAGGCTTTGGGCGAAAGGCTGGCCGCGACCAGCCGCGCGCGGCTAGGCCGTAGCCTTGCGATCCGTGAAGTGGATAGCGGTTCCTGCAATGGCTGTGAGCTGGAAGTGAATGCGCTGCAGAATGTTGCCTATGATCTGGAACGCTTTGGGCTGCGCTTTGTCGCCTCCCCCAAACATGCCGATGTGTTGCTGGTGACCGGCCCCGCATGTCTGAACATGCGCGAAGCTTTGGAACGCGCGCTTGCCAGCACGCCAGAGCCACGTTGGGTGGTGGCGGCGGGCGATTGCGCCGTGGATGGTGGCGTCTTCAAGGGTTCCTATGCGGTGGAAAACGGCATTGCCGCCGTGCTGCCGGTGGATTTACTGATCCCTGGCTGCCCGCCTACGCCCGCGCAACTGCTGGAAGGGCTGCTTTCCCTGCTGGAAACGGAAGCGGCAAAAAATAGGGCCGGCTGGATTTAACCAGCCAGCCCAAAGGTACCATCCGAAGACGGACCAGTTGCGGCGCGGCATGCCGGGAATGAGCCGCGCGACGTCTTCAAGATGGCAGCCCTCACCTCTCGCCCCCGTGAGCGGCAGCTTAATTTTTATCAAGAATGTTAGCGGCCTTCAGATCAGGCAAAGCTCAGCCAAATCGCGCCGCAGCTTGGGCGGAAGGGCTTCCAGGCCACGGGTTGGCGGGCGGGCCTGGTTCACATCCGCCGGCGCTTCTTCCGGCTTCAAATAGCGCCAGCCCTGGAAGGGCTTCATCTGGCGCGCTTCCACCGGCACCAACTCAGGATC
>CAMCHA010000380.1 GCA_945874515.1 Asaia bogorensis | reverse complement strand
TGCTGGTGCAAAAGGCGGATATTGCCGCCGCCGCAAAGCCGTTTCTGGAATTCGAAACTTTGACGCTGGCGCCCTTTGATCGCGCGCTGATCGAACCCGCGCTGCTGACGGTGGCGGAACGAGATTGGTTGAATGCCTATCACGCGCGCGTCGCCGCAGAAGTGGCGCCGCTATTGGATACGGAAACCGCTGCCTGGCTGCGTTCGGCCTGCGCGCCGATTTAGGCGCGGGCCATCTCCAGCCATTCGGCTTCGGTCAGCACCTTCACGCCAAACTCTGCCGCTTTGGCAGCTTTGGAGCCGGCGTCCGCACCGACCACGACGAAATCGGTTTTTTTAGAAACCGACTTCGTGACCTTGGCGCCGAGCCGTTCAGCGAGTGCTTCGGCTTCGTCGCGCGTCATTTTCTCAAGCGTACCGGTAAAAACCATGGTCTTGGCGGCGAAGGGGCTATCGGCGGCGCTGGTTTCTTCAACCGGCAAAGGCGAGACTTCGGCGGCGAGGTCATCAAGCGCAGTCAGGTTGCGCGACTCGGCGAAGAATTCGACAAGCTCCTCCGCAATGGTGGGGCCGATGCCCTGGATGGAGCCCAATTCCTCCCGCGCTTCTGACCCGATGATATGTGCAGCGATCATCGCCGCGCGCCAGGCTTCCAGGCTGTGGTAATGCCGCGCCAATAGTTTGGCGTTTTGTTCGCCAATACGGCGGATGCCGAGGGCGAAGATGAAGCGCTCCAGCGCCACACTGCGGCGGGCTTCAATCGCTTCCAGTAACTTGCCGATCTTGCGTTCGCCCCAGCCTTCAAAGCCTGCAAGTATTTCGCGCTTTTGGCGCAGGCGGAAAATATCGGCAGGGCTTCTGATCAGCCCAGCATCGAATAGGAATTGGATGTTTTCCTCACCGAGACCTTCAATATCCATCGCGCGGCGGGAGACGAAGTGCCGCAAGCGTTCGGTGGTTTGCGCAGGGCAGATCAGGCCGCCAGTGCAGCGGCGCACCACATCTTCTCCATCTCGAATGGCATGGCTGCCGCAGGCGGGGCAGTTCAGCGGAAAGGCATAGGGCTTCGCATCAGCCGCGCGCTTTTCCAGCACTACGCCCAGAATTTGCGGAATGACATCGCCGGCGCGTTGCAGCATGACGGTATCGCCAATGCGGACATCCTTACGCGCAATTTCATCCTCATTATGCAGGGTTGCGTGACGTACCACGACGCCGCCGACATTGACCGGTTCCATCACTGCGCGCGGTGTGAGTGCACCCGTGCGACCGACCTGGATTTCGATATCCAGCAATTTCGTGACCGCCTGTTCAGCCGGGAATTTCCACGCCACTGCCCAGCGTGGCGCGCGGCCCACAAAACCAAGCCGGCGCTGCCAATCAATCCGATCAAGCTTATAGACCACGCCATCAATATCATAAGCGAGTGCGGCACGGCCCGCGCCAATCTCCGCCTGGAAGTGTTCGGCGGCTTCTTCGCTGTCCAACCGGCGCGAGAGTGGGTTCACCGCAAAGCCCCAGCGGCGTAGTTCATCAAGAAAATCATGGTGCGTTTCGGCTGGTGCTTCGCTCGCCGCGCCCATGGCGTAGGCGAGAAGTTTCAGCGGCCTGGTTGCCGTGATGCGCGCATCAAGCTGACGTAGCGAACCAGCGGCGGCGTTGCGAGGATTGGCCGGGATCACCACGGCGTCGCCTAATTTCTCGCCGGTGGCGCGGCGTGCTTCGCGTGCTTCACTGGCTTCTTCCTGCGTGGCGCGGAAGGCGAGGAAATCAGCCTTTTCCATGAAGACTTCGCCGCGGATTTCGATGCTGGCGGGGAAGGGTGGTTTTAGATGTCGCGGTAGGGATGGGATCGTCAGCAGATTGGCGGTGACGTCTTCGCCTTCTGCGCCATCGCCGCGTGTTGCACCTTTGATGAAGACGCCGTTTTCATAGAGTAAATTGATAGAAAGCCCGTCTATCTTGGGCTCACCCACAAAAGCCAGCGCTTCATCTTCGGCCAATCCCAGGAAGCGGCGGATGCGCTTACAGAGATCGCTGAATTCTTCGGGCGAGAACACATTGTCCAGGCTCAACATCGGCTCGCCATGGTGACTTTTGGCGAAGCCTTCCGCGACTGGTGCGCCGACGCGGCGTGATGGGCTATCGCTGCGGATCAGGTGTGGGAAGCGCCCTTCAAGCGCACGGTTGCGTGCTACCAGCGCGTCATATTCCGCGTCTGTGATCTCCGGCTGGTCTTTGCTGTGATAGAGGCGGTCATGCCGCGCGATATCACGCGCAAGCTCCGCAAGCTCAATCACCGCATCCAATTCCGTAAGATCTTGTGTGGCAGGCGCCTTCATGCCGCGCCCCTAATGCGAGGCCGGAATATTAAAAAAAGGAGGGGGCGCGGGGGAGTTCTCTCCCCCGCCCTTTCTTCAATTCTCACTCTTTACCCTCCAACAAGCTCCGCGCCGCCGCCCGCGCTGCGTCAGTCACTTTCTCCCCCGCCAGCATGCGCGCAAGTTCCTCATATCTTTCCGCCTGATCGAGGATTTCCACCCGCGTCTCCGCGCGCTGCCCTTTTACTTGTTTCGCTACGCGGAAATGCCGCGCGCCGCGTGCTGCGACTTGTGGGCTATGCGTCACCACCAGCACCTGGACACGGTCTGCCACGCGCGCCAGGCGTTCGCCGACGGCGGCGGCAGTGGCGCCACCAATGCCGCTATCCACCTCGTCAAAGATCAGGGTTGGCACGGGCGAGCCGCGTGACAGCACGACTTTGAGTGCGAGCATAAGGCGCGAGAGTTCCCCGCCTGAGGCGATTTTTGCGAGCGCGCCTGGTGTTTGCCCTGGGTTGGTCGCGACCAGGAAGCTGACGCGATCCTGCCCATCCGCGCCCCAGGCGTTTTCGTCGCGCGCCGTGATGTCTAACACCAGGCGCGCGCGGTCCAGCTTCAGCGGTGGCAGTTCTTCAGCAAGCGCCTTTTCAAGCTCGGCCGCGGATTTGCGTCGCGTGGCGGAAAGCTTGCCGGCGGCGGCGATGTAGCTGCTGCGTGCTTTTGCTTCGGCGGCTTCAAGGGTTGCGACTTCGCCTGCGCCGGCGTCCAGCGCTTCCAGCCGGGTGCGTAGCCTGCCGAGCAAGCTTGCCAGTTCGGAAACTGGCACGCTGTGTTTGCGCCCAGCGGCGCGCAGCGCAAACAGGCGTTCTTCCACCTGTTCCAGCCGGCGCGGATCGGGGCCGGCTTCGTTCATGAGGCGCGTGAGCAGG
>CAMCHA010000379.1 GCA_945874515.1 Asaia bogorensis | reverse complement strand
CTGTTCTGGTTTCTGGCCAAGCGGCTTTGGATTGTTGCAGCGCTCTATTTCGCGCTCGCGACAATCTTGGGCTTCGTGCTGCCTTCCAGCATCTCCCCCTGGGCCATGGTGGCGCTGCAAATCCTGACAGGGTTTGAGGCGCGGAACCTCCACCGCTGGGCCCTGGAACGCCAGGGCTTCCGCCTGATGGGCGTGGTGCAGGGACAGAATGAGGATGGCGCTGTTTTGAACCTGGCCGATCGTCGCCCCGATCTGGCGCAGGGCTTGGCGTGAGGCGTCCGTGAAGCTGGTGATCATAGACCCAGGTTCGGGCAATCTGGCTTCCGTGCTGCGGGCCTTCCAGAAGGTGGCGGCGGAGACGGGCTTGGCCGCGGATATCAGCGTCACGCGCAATCCAGCGGATATCCTGGCGGCAGACCGCGTGGTGCTGCCTGGCCAGGGGGCTTTCGCTGCCTGCCGGCGCGGGCTGGATGCGCTGTCGGGCGCCGTCGCGGCCATGGAACAACGCGTGCGCGGGAATGGCGTGCCCTTCCTTGGCATATGTGTGGGCATGCAACTGATGGCGACCCAAGGGTTGGAACATGGCAGCACCCAGGGGCTGGATTGGCTGCCCGGCGAAGTGGCGCCCATGGACCCGAAGGACGCCGATGGCCGGCCTTTGCCGCTGCCGCAAATGGGCTGGAATGGGCTGACCTTCCGCCCTGGGTGCCACCCCTTGCTCGCCGGGATCACGCCGGGGGATCAGGTTTATTTCGTTCATTCCTATGCCTTTAGCGCGGCGCGGGGGGATGATGTGATCGCCTCCACCGACTATGGCGGGCCGGTGACCGCCGCCATTGCCCGCCATAATCTTGCCGGGCTTCAGTTCCATGTGGAGAAAAGCGGCCCTGTGGGGTTGCGTATCCTCGCCAATTTCCTGAAATGGGTGCCATGAATAGCGCAATGACCATGAGCTTCACCCATGATCTGGCTGTGGAACTCGCCAACCAGCTTTCGGACGCGGATTTGGCCGACCTGTGTGAGGCGACGGATGCTGCCATCATTGAAGGCGGTGGCTTCGGCTGGCTGGAGCCCCAGGGGCGTGAGGCGCTGGCGCGGCATTTTCGCGGTACGCTGCTGGTCCCGGAACGAGAACTATTCATCGCCCGGCTGGATGGTCATGTGGTTGGGTCAGCGCAGCTTGTGCGCCCGCCGCGCCATAATGAAGCCCAATCCTTCGGCGCCACGCTGACCCATGCCTATCTGGCGCCCTATGCGCGCGGCCATGGTCTGGCGCGCATGTTGTTGTTGCGCGTTGAAGAACGCGCCGCAGCACTCGGCCATCGCGTGCTGAACCTGGACGTGCGGGAGACGCAAACCACCGCTATCGCGCTGTTTGAAGCGCTTGGTTACGTGCATTGGGGCACGCATCCGTTTTATGCGCGCGTTAATGGCCAAACCGTGGGCGGGCGTTATTACTTCAAGCCGCTGGAACCAGGCCGCGGGCGTTCCACAGGCGCTTTGCTCGACCCCACTCAGTAATGGGCTTTTCACTTTATCCCGCCATTGATTTGAAGGGCGGGCAGGTGGTGCGCCTGAAACGCGGCGAGATGGACCAAGCCACCATCTATGCCGATGATCCGGCAGCGCAGGCGCGCAGCTTCATCGAAGCCGGCTTTAGTTGGGTGCATATGGTTGATCTGGATGGCGCCTTTGCCGGCAAGCCGGCCAATGCCGCAGCCGTACGTGCGATTATCGCGGCTGTGCCTGGTGCCAAACTGCAATTGGGCGGCGGCATCCGTTCCATGGAGACTGCGGAAGCCTGGCTGGCCGCTGGGGTCAGCCGGATCATTCTGGGCTCGGCCGCCGTAAAGGACCCGGATTTTGCCCGCGCCGCCTGCCGCGCCTTTCCGGGGCGCGTTGCGCTTGGGATTGACGCGCGTGACGGCATGGTAGCGACCGAAGGCTGGGCTGAGACGAGCGATGTGAGTGCAACTGATCTGGCGCGCCGCTTTGAGGATTCCGGCGCGGTGGCGGTGATTTATACCGATATCGCGCGTGACGGCATGCTGACAGGCGTGAATGTCGCGGCGACAGCCGCGCTGGCGCGCGCGGTGCGGCTGCCAGTAATTGCCTCGGGCGGGGTCGCGGGGGTTGAGGATATTACGGCGCTGCGCGCCGAGGGCGCCGGGATTGAAGGCGCGATTTTGGGGCGCGCGCTTTATGATGGGCGGATTGAACCGAAGGTAGCTTTGGCGGCGGCGGCGTAAGCGCCAATCAACCGATTCCTGACCCCGGCCTAATCCAAACTCGCCGCCAATCCCTCCCGATAACTCGGATACCGCCATTCAATCCCAAGCGCTGCCTTGGTGGCGGCATTCGCCACACGGCGATTTTCCGACCAGAAAGAAAGCGCCATGGGCGACATGCTCAAGCGCGCTTCCTCAAAAGGCGCCACCGGCGGTGGCGGTATGCCCAAAAGCCGCGCGGCTTCGGCCATTACCGCCGCGCTATCGGCCGGTTCATCATCCACGAAGTTCAGCACGCGGCAGCTAGGTTCAGGTGGGTTGCTGATGGCGGCCATCACCGCATGGGTGATGTCATCGCGATGAATGCGGCTGAAGCTATGGCCGGGCTTCACCACGCGCCGCGCGATGCCCGCGCGCAATTCGGCAAAGGGCGCGCGCCCAGGTCCGTAAATCCCGCCAACGCGGCAAATATCCAAAGCCGCACCCGCAGGCCGCGCCGCGCGCCAGGCTTCTTCTGCCGCCAGGCGCCTTTGGCTGCGCGGCTGGCCGGGGGCAGGGGGGGTCGCCTCATCCACCATGCCGCCGGCGCGGTCACCATAAACCCCGGTGGTGGAAAGATAGCCGATCCAGCGCTGCTTCCCAGAAGCCAAGGCCGCGGCGTGGCGGCGCAGCACGGGGTCTCCGGCCTCATCAGGTGGTGTGGTGATCAGCCAGTGGCTCGCCGCCGCAAAGGCTGGGCCGGCGGCGTCAAAGCTGATGACCTCAACCCCCGGCGGTGCCCTCACGGCCTCCGGCCGGCGGTAGGTACCCACAACGCGCCAACCAGCGGCAGAAGCAGCCTCGGCAACCGCGTGCCCGGTATAGCCCAGCCCGGCAATGATCAGCAGCTTGTTCTGTTCCATGGTTTTTCCGTCACGCGCCGCGAGAATTCGCTCAGGCTGCAGGGTAGCATGCTAACATTATGGACGCTCTAGGCTAATCTGGATGGGATGACGCAAAAGCCCATGAAGTTGATCGGGGTT
>CAMCHA010000378.1 GCA_945874515.1 Asaia bogorensis | reverse complement strand
TCCCGGCCGCTCAAGGGCGCCCGCATCGCGGGCTGCCTGCACATGACCATCCAAACGGCGGTGCTGATTGAAACCCTGAAGCACCTTGGCGCCGATGTGCGCTGGTCTTCCTGTAATATCTTCTCAACCCAGGATCACGCCGCTGCCGCCATTGCCGAAACCGGCACGCCGGTTTTCGCCGTGAAGGGCGAAACGCTGCCGGAATATTGGGAATATGTGCAGCGCACGCTGGAATGGGCCGATGGCGGAGAGCCTAACGTCCTGCTCGATGATGGCGGCGACATGACGCTGCTGGTGCATTACGGGCTCCGCGCCGAGCAGGGCGATACCGCGTTCCTGGATAAGGCGACGAATGAGGAAGAGGAAGTCTTCTTCGCCCTCATCAAGAAATGCCTGAAGACCAAGCCTGGCTGGTTCGCGAAGCTTGCTGCTGCCATCAAGGGCGTTTCGGAAGAAACCACCACGGGCGTGCATCGGCTTTACATCATGGCCAAGGAAGGGCGCCTGCTTTTCCCGGCGATCAATGTGAATGATAGCGTGACGAAGTCGAAATTCGACAATCTTTATGGCTGTCGTGAATCCTTGGTGGATGCGATTCGTCGCGGCACCGATGTCATGATGGCCGGCAAGGTCGCCATGGTTTGCGGCTTTGGTGATGTGGGCAAGGGTTCTGCCGCCTCGCTCCGTAATGCCGGTTGCCGCGTGATGGTGAGCGAAGTTGACCCCATCTGCGCCCTGCAAGCCGCCATGGAAGGCTACCAGGTCGTCACCATGGAACAGGCCGCGCCGATGGCCGATATTTTCGTGACCGCGACAGGCAATGTGGATGTGATCACGGTTGATCACATGCGCTCCATGAAGCACCGCGCTATTGTCTGCAACATCGGGCATTTCGATTCCGAAATTCAGGTGGCCGGGCTGCGGAACATGAAGTGGGATAATGTGAAGCCGCAGGTCGATGAAATCGAATTCCCTGACCAGAAGCGCATCATCCTGCTGTCTGAAGGCCGCCTGGTGAATCTGGGCAATGCCACGGGCCATCCTTCCTTCGTGATGTCGGCTTCTTTCACCAACCAAGTACTTGCGCAGATCGAACTCTGGACCAATACGGCCAAGTATGAGCGCAAGGTCTATACCCTGCCGAAGCATTTGGATGAGAAGGTGGCGGCGCTGCATTTGGCGAAGGTTGGCGCGACGCTGACGCAACTCACCACGCAGCAGGCCGGCTATATCGGTGTGGATTCGCAGGGTCCCTTCAAGGCCGAACAATACCGTTACTGAAAACTAACTCGTTGGGGCGTGGACATTGGCCGCGCCCCAGCGCAAGCATTCCTGCGAGTTTGGTCGCATTTTCCGAGTCGCCAAGTGTTCCACTTGGCTTGAAAATGCTCCTTGGCGAATCGGGCAGCCAGCCCGCGCCAGATATGGATGACGCGCATGGACCTGAGCGCCCTTTTCTCTGCCCTGCTCATGGGCGTTGTCGAAGGTTTCACTGAATTCTTGCCAATTTCCTCGACCGGGCATTTGATCCTGCTTGGCGAATTGATCGGCTTTGAAGGCCCGCCCGGTAAGGTTTTTGAAATCTCCATTCAACTCGGCGCAATCCTCGCGGTTTGCTGGATTTATCGCGGCCTGATCCTGGATTTGCTGCGCGGCATGTGGCGCCCGGGGCGGGAACGCTATTACGTTATCAATCTGATGCTCGCCTTTCTGCCAGCGGCGATCATTGGTTTGCTGTTTCACAAAACCATCACCACGCTGCTGTTCAATCCTTGGGTGGTCTCCGTGGCACTCATCCTGGGCGGCATCGCCATTATCGCGATCGAACGCTTCCGCCCGGCCCCCAGCATCCATAGCGTGCCGGAAATCGGCCCGCTCGCCGCTGTACTGGTCGGGCTTGGTCAGGCGCTAGCCATGATCCCCGGCACATCACGGTCTGGTGCCACCATCATCACCGCGCTACTGATCGGGGTGGAACGGCGCACCGCAGCCGAATTCTCCTTTGTGCTCGCCATCCCAACCATGTTCGCTGCCAGCTTCTACAGCCTGTGGAAAGTGCGGAGCGAAATTGACCCCAGCGCCTTCGGCCAGATTGGCGTGGGTTTCATTGCCGCCTTTGTGGTCGCCTTCTTCACCGTGCGCGCCGTATTGGCACTGATCGGGCGCATTGGCTTCACGCCCTTTGGCTATTATCGCATCGCGCTCGGTACATTGATGCTGGCGGTGCTTGCCTTCCGCTGAGATCACCGCCATGCGCCCCGCCTATAGCTTCGCCTATGGTTCCAATACGGATGCGGCGGATTGGCGGGATTGGTGCGCGCGCCATGGGCATGATCCATCAGCGCTGCGCCCTGTGGGAACGGGGCTCATGCCCGATGCCCAGCTTCGGTTCGATTTCTTCGGCAAGGGAAGGGGCGGCGGGGTGCTCAATTTCCAGCCCCGGCTTGGTGGTTATGTTGAAGGCGTGCTGCTGGCAGTGACCGAACCCGCCTGGCGCGCGCTGGATCAGAAGGAAGGCGTGCCGCAAGCCTATCAGCCGCGCCTGCGCCAGATCATCACCGCCACAGGCAATGCCGAAGCCGCCATCGCCTATCAGGTGCGCCCGGAACGCTGCGAAAATTTCGCCACGCCATCAGCCAAGTATGTAGAGATTGTCTGCCGGGGCTTTGCCACGCATGGGCTGGATACAGCGCCCGTTGCGGCAGCCGCGCGCAATGGCGAAGGCTGCCATGTACTCTCAGATGTCTTCGTCTATGGCACGCTGATGCAAGGCGGCTTCTGGCATGGGCCGGCGCAGGCGGCCGGCATCACAGCCATCACGCCGGCACATGCACAAGGGCGGCTGCATGATCTGGGCGATTACCCGGCCCTCACCCTTGCTGACAGGGCACTGGTGCAAGGCGAAATCCTGACCTTCAAGGATATCGCCGCCGCCCTGCCCATTTTGGATGAGATCGAAGACGCCGCGCCGGAGGGCGCCGATACCGGAATGTATCGCCGCACCATCATCACTGCCACGGATACCATGGGCCAACAGCGACGCGCCTGGGCTTATGTGATGAGCCCAGAAAAATTACGCGATGCGCCAATCATCACAATAGGGGATTGGCGCAGGCGCTAAGCTTCAGTGTTCTTCGTCGCGATCCGTGCCGACTTCGATATCTTCCGCGATATCTTCGGCATCATCCTCAAGCTCCTCGGCGTCTTCAATCGCCTCATCGCCTTCGATATCTTCCACTTCGATATCATCGGGCTC
>CAMCHA010000377.1 GCA_945874515.1 Asaia bogorensis | reverse complement strand
TGAGGATTTTGACGCGGCGCTGACGCTGGCCCCCAATGCAGCAAGCGCCTGGCATTTGCGCGCCGAGGCACTGGCGGCGCTTGGGCAAATGCGTGAAGCCGCGCGTGATTTGGCTGAGGCGCTCAGGCTTGAGCCTCGGCATTTCATCGCCCTGCAAAGCCTGTCGCGTTTGCAGACTGAGGCAGGCGATGCGCCGGGCGCCTTGCGCAGCATGGAAGCGGCGCTGGCGATCTACCCCACGATGCCCGGCGGGGCTGAGGCGCTCCGGCGCCTGAAGGCCGCGGCTGAGGGTGAGGCGCTGTAAGGATCACCGCTTTGGCCGGTGATCCTTGAAGGCTTCGCGGAGCTTGGTTTTTAGAATCTTCCCAGTTGCAGTATGGGGAATTTCATCCACCACCACCAGATCATCCGGCAGCCACCATTTCGCGACCTTATCGGCCAGGAAGGTATTCATCGCGGCAAGGTCAGGCGCGGCAGCGCCCGGCTTCATCACCAGGATCATCAGCGGGCGTTCATCCCATTTCGGATCATGCATGGCGACAACAGCGGCTTCCGCGATACCGGGATAACCGACCGCGGCGTTTTCAAGCGCGATGGATGAAATCCACTCACCGCCAGATTTGATCACATCCTTGGATCGATCGGTCACTTCCATGAAGCCATTGGCGTTGATGGTTGCGACATCGCCGGTGTCAAAAAAGCCATCTTCGTCCAGCATGGCTTCATCTTCGTGCCGGAAGTAATTGCGGGCGATGGCGGGGCCGCGGACCTTAAGCCGGCCAAAGACTGCGCCATTCCAGGGTAGGTCGCGGCCGGCATCATCGGTGATTTTCATCTCCACCGTGAAGGGCGGGCAGCCTTGCTTGGCTTGCAGGGCAAGGGCGGCTTCGGGGTCAAGCCCGCTGATTTCGGGCTTGCGCTGATAGGTGGTGCCAACAGGCGACATTTCCGTCATGCCCCAGGCATGGATTACGCGCACGCCGTATTTTTCCTGATAGGTTTGCGTGATGGCGGCAGGGCAGGCGGAACCGCCAATCACCACGCGCTTCAGCGTATCAATGCGCGCCCCCGTCGCTTCCATATGCTGCAGCAGCATCATCCAAACCGTGGGCACGGCGGCAGAGAAATTCACGCACGCCTGGGTGATGATTTCATGAACTGAAGCGCCGTCCAGCTTGGCGCCAGGCAGAATCAGCGTGGCGCCGGCCATGGGCGCAGAGATTGGCAAGGACCATCCATTGGCGTGGAACATCGGCACCACGGGCATGACGCGATCAGCAACACCCAGCCCCAGACAATCCACCTGATTGCAGGCCAGCGCATGCAGAATGTTTGAGCGATGGGAATAAACCACACCCTTCGGATCGCCCGTGGTGCCTGACGTATAGCAAAGCCCGGCAGCGGTTTTCTCATCGAAGCTCGCCCAGGCGAAATCGCCATCGGCCTCAGTCAGCCAATCCTCATAGGCCACCGCATTGCGCAGCCCCGTTTCGGGCAGATGCGCGCCATCGGTCAGGATGATGAAGCGTTCAATATGGGCAAGCTTCGGCGCCAATTGCTGGATCAGCGGGATGAAGGTCAGGTCCAGCATCAACACGCGCGAACCCGCATGGTTCAGGATCCAGGCGATTTGATCTGGAAACAGGCGCGGATTGACCGTGTGGTAGATGGCGCCAATGCCGGTGATGCCATACCAGGCTTCCACATGGCGCCAGGTATTCCAGGCGAGCGTCGCCACGCGGTCACCCAGCTTGATGCCATCGCGCTGAAGGCGCTGCGAAACGCGAAGCGCACGCAGCCGCACATCATGGTAATTCGTGTGATGGAAAGGCCCTTCAACGGACCGGCTGATGATCTCCCGCCCCGGGTGCTGGATGGCGGCGTGGTCCAGCACCTTGTGCATCAACAAGGGCCAATCCTGCATCAAACCCAACATGGCTTCCCCCTTTATCTGGGCGTGCTGCGCCCAAGCTTCTCAGGAAACCCTACACGCAAAGCCCCGGCCTGTGGCAAGATGCAGGTTAGCCCCGCAACAGGAGAAAGCGTCATGGCCCCGATCCCCGATATCAGCCCCAAAGACACTTGGGCCGCATTGGCCGCCGATAAGGATGCCGTGCTGATTGATGTGCGCACGGATGCGGAATGGAATTTCGTGGGCCTGCCGGATCTGATGGCACTCGGCAAGCAGGTGGTGCTGATCCCCTGGCAGCTTTACCCTTCCATGCAGGTGAATGATGGCTTTGCCGAGGATTTGCAGGCGGCGGGGCTGACGCCCGGGCAGAAGCTCTATTTCATCTGCCGATCTGGCGCGCGGTCTCAATCCGCGGCACATGCGGCGCAAGCGGCGGGCTTTGCCCATGCTTTCAACGTGGGGGATGGGTTTGAAGGCCCTGTCGATGGGGCGGGGCATCGCGGCGTTGCGGCCGGGTGGAAGGCTGCCGGCCTTGCTTGGCGGCAGCGCTGAAGCGGGGCTTGCCTGCCCTACAGGGTAAAGAGACTCATAATATCCTGAAGGCTGGTGCCGCCGGCCAGGATGACATCATCACCCGCGCCGCCGATCATCGTATCCGCGCCAGCGCCGCCTATCAGCGTGTCATCGCCGGCGCCGGCGTTCAGGCTATCGGCGCCGTCGCCGCCATTAAGGACATCATTGGCGACCCAGTCTTCCCAGACGGAAAGCGTATCGGCACCCGCGCCCCCGGAAAGGCTGAAGGCGCCGCCGATCACTTCAAGCAGATCATCACCGGCATCGCCGAAAAAACGATCGCCGCCTGAAGCCTGATTCTGGCCGCCCCTGGCTTCCAGCAGGTCATCACCGGCGCCGCCTGCAAGCGTGTCATCACCATCGTCACCAATCAGCGTGTCCGCGCCATCGCCGCCGAGCAAGGTTTTCGGAATCGGAGCCGGCGGCGCTCCAGGCGCGTCGAAAATGAGGTCAAACCGGCGATTGTGAATAGCATCGACAACGAAGTCGCTCGCCTGATTTGCAAGAATACTGTACTGTTCAATAAAAGTAGTGCGTTGATTTGAATCGATCGCGCCATCCGCCAGCCGCGTGAGAAGGGCACGTATTGGCCCGGCAGTATCGAAACCCCCGTAAAGCAGTGTTTGGTTGACATAGGATTCGTCCGCCGCGTGGAGAATGAGGGGAATCCGGTCACTGTAACGAATAGCATCGAGAACGAAGTCGCTCTTCTGATTGGCAAGAAGCATGTATTGTTCTTCGTAGGTGTTGCGCTGATCTGAATCGATGGCGCCATCCGCCAGCCG
>CAMCHA010000376.1 GCA_945874515.1 Asaia bogorensis | reverse complement strand
CTACCGCGCAGCGAAATGGCCTGGGCGACCGCCTGGGCGGGCAAGCTGCATGTCATTGGCGGCTATGCCCAAGGGCAGGTGGATAAGCCCTATCATCATGTCTATGACCCAGCGGTGGATCGTTGGCGGGAAGCGGCACCTTTGCCGCGCGGCGCCAATCACGTGGGCGTAGTGGCGGATGCCGGACGCATTTATGCGTTGGGCGGTTTTACCGAACAGAACCGCGCGTCAGATGACAAGGCCTTTGTTTATGATGTCGCGGCGGATCGCTGGTCCGCCATTGCGCCCATGCCGCGCCCGCGCGCTGCGGGCGCTGTCGCGGCGGTGGGTGGCAAGATCTATCACATCGGCGGCGCAACAGACCCCGCGCCCGAACGGGCCAGCATTGCCTGGAATGAAGTCTACGACCCGCAGACCGATAAATGGACGCTGCTTCGCCCACTGCCGGCGGGGCGTGATCATGCCGGCGTCGTGGTTTGGGAAGGGCGGATTCATGTCGCCGGCGGGCGCTTCAACACGTTCGAGAATAATACCGGCCTGCATCACGTCTATGATCCGGCGAGTGATACCTGGCGGCTGCGCGCCCCCATCCCGACGCCGCGTTCCGGCCATGGCATGGCAGTGCTGCGCGGGCGCTTCTGGTGCATGGGGGGCGAGGAACGGCTTTATGATGCGCAAAACCGCCCGATTGATCGCGTGATCGGCACGGTGGAATCCTATGATCCCGCCACCGATAGCTGGCAGCACCACGCGCCCATGCCGACACCGCGGCATGGGTTGGGCGCCGCGTTGATTGGCGATTGGATTTATGTCGCAGGCGGCGGGCCGATTGTCGGCGGCGGCATCCAGACCGCGGTGCATGAGGCTTTCACGCCGGGGTAACTGGCCCTTCAGAACCCCACGAATTTCAGCACCAGCCCCGCAATCGCGGTGAAGCCCAGGCTGCGCGCCAAGCCTTGCTTCATCGGGAATAGCAGCACGGCAGCAAAAATCGCGAGCGCCAGCGCGACGGAATCAAGGCTTGCCGCCACAGGCAGATCCAAGCGCATCGGCCCAAGTGTCAGGCTTTGCACATCGCGGAAAATCACGCGCAATCCAAACCAAAGCGCAAGGTTCGCGATCACGCCAACCACCGCCGCCGTCACGGCGCCCAAGGCACCTTTCAACCGTGGCGCGGCGTGGAGTTTTTCAACGAAAGGCGCGCCCAGGAAAATCCAGGCAAAACACGGCGCGAAAGTGACCCACAGCGTCAGCACACTGCCCGCGACACCGCCCAGCACGCCATCCGCGCGATAACCCGCAAGAAAGCCCACAAATTGCAGTACCAGGATCAGCGGCCCGGGCGTGGTTTCCGCCAAGCCCAGCCCCGCCAGCATTTCGGGGGCAGAGAGCCACTGGTAATGCTCCACCGCTTCCTGCGCGGCATAGGCCAGCACCGCATAGGCGCCACCAAAAGTCACTACCGCGAGCTTTGAGAAAAACCAGGCAATATCGCCATAAACGCCGTAACCCATCAGCAGCACGACAGGCCAAAGCCAGAGCGCCAGCGCGAATAGCCCCGCGCGCCGCGCCGCACCCGCCATGCGCGGTATGCGTTCCGGATCGGCAGCGATGGCGGCATCTAACAGCGCGGGTGGGCCATCCTTGGCCGCGCCATGTCCGCCACCGCTGAAGGCATCCGGCAGCGCAAAACCAATCGCGAGCGCGGCCAGCACCACCAACGGGAAAGGCACATCGAACAGCGCCAGCGCCGCAAAAGCCGCGATGGCAAGGGCGATGGGCACCGGCCCTTTCAATGCGCGTTTCGCAACCCGGATCAGCGCTTCCACCACCAGTACCAGCACCGCGCATTTCAGGCCAAAGAACAGCGCCGCCACAATCGGCACATCGCCCAAGGTCGCGTAGATGATGGAAAGCGCCAGCATCACCGCCGCACCGGGCAGGATGAACAGCAACCCCGCCACCAGCCCACCGCGCACGCCATGCATCAGCCAGCCAAGATAGGTTGCCAATTGCTGCGCCTCTGGCCCTGGCAGCAGCATGCAGAAATTCAGCGCATGCAGAAATCGCGCATCGGATACCCAATGGCGCTGTTCCACCACTTCACGATGCATCACCGCAATCTGCGCCGCCGGCCCGCCGAAGGACAGCAAACCAATGCGCAGCCACACGCGCAAAGCCTCGGCAAAGCTTGGGAAGAGTTGGGCCATGCGCTATTCCGCCGCCGCTTGCAGCAGGCTTTCGCCTGGCTTCAGGCGCGTGAAGGCCACCTTCTGCCATTCCAAGACCACGCGTTCATCTTCCAGCCGCACGCTTGTTGCCGCAAGCCCCGCCCCGTCATCGCGCGTTTCGGGGAAATCCTCTCGCCAATGCGCGCCGCGCGATTCCTCACGCGCCTGGGACGCCACCACAATCGCGCGGCTCACCAGCAGCAGCGATTTCAGATTGAGCCAATCATGCCAGGTGAGGTTGAAGGCGCGGTTGGCGCCATCAACGCCGGAGGCATCAAGCTCAGCCTCCAAAGCATCTAACGCGCTGGTCGCGTCAGCAAGCCCTGCGGCGTCGCGCAGAATGCCGGCCTTGTCCCACATCATTTCCTGCAAGGCGTCACGCAGTGGGGACAGGTTGCGCGCTGGCCGCGCGAACGGCGCTTCCAGCGCGCCGATGGCGGCATCAAGCGCCGTTGCATCGGGTGCTACCAGCGCCCCTTCGCGCGGCACCCAAGCAGCCATGGTATCGCCGGCAATGCCGCCAAAGACAGTAGAATTCGCAACCCCATTCCCGCCCAAGCGATTGGCGCCATGCACACCACCCGTATCCTCACCTGCGGCGAAAAGCCCCGGCAGAGCCGTGCTGCCATCCGGGCGGAACACCAGGCCGCCCATCATGTAATGCGCGGTCGGCACCACCGGCACGCGGCCACCCGCCAGGTCAAAGCCCATATCGGTGCAGCGTTCCACCATGCCCTTGAATTCGCGCCGCACGCGATCCGGGCCAAGATGGCCCATTTCAATCCAAAGCCCGCCCGCATCATTCACATTGCCAGCCAGGATTTCGCGCTGCATGGAACGGCTGACAATGTCGCGCGTGGCACGCTCGGCGCGCTTGTCGTATTTCGCCATGAAGCGCTTGCCATCGCCACCGAGCAAATAACCACCCGCGCCGCGCAGCCCTTCTTCAATGATGGTCCCCGTCATGCGCGTGCCTGGCCCGGCCAGCACGCCGGTCGGGTGGAATTGCACCATCTCCATATCGCGCAACGGCAAGCCGGCGCCCAG
>CAMCHA010000375.1 GCA_945874515.1 Asaia bogorensis | reverse complement strand
GGATGAGGCCGATGCGCGCAGGCTTTTCGCGGCTTTCGGGCCCGATAGCCCCTTCGCCGTGATGGATGCGCCAGATGCCGTGCCGCAGGGGCTCAGCTACCCGGTCGCGCTCAAAATACTCTCGCCCGATCTCGCGCATAAAACGGAAGTGGGCGGTGTGGCGCTGAATATCCCCGACCCGGCTGCACTCACGGCGGAAGCCACCGCGATGCTGTCGCGCGTGAGGGCTCGCGCCCCGGCCGCGCGCATCACCGGTTTTCTTGTGCAGCCCATGATGAAGGGCCTGGCTGAGGTTATCATCGGCTTCCGGCGGGACCCGGAGGCAGGGCCTGTGATTTTGGTCGGTGCGGGCGGGATCATGGCGGAATTGCACCGCGATACAGCGCTGCGCATCGCCCCGGTGGATGAGGCGGAGGCGCGTGCCATGATCGCGGAGGTGAAGGGGCTAAAGCCCTTGGCCGGCTGGCGCGGCTTGCCAAAGGGCGATCTGGATGCGCTGGCGCGCGCGGTTGTGGCGGCTTCCCGTTTGGCCGCCCAACCCGGCGTGGCGGAAGCGGAAATCAACCCGCTCATCATCCATGCCGAAGGCCAGGGGGTGACGGTGGCGGATGCCTGGGTGGTGCCGGCTTCCCCTTGATGGAGCGAGGTGTCAGTTTGCCGCCATGAAGCCCGAAGATTTGATCCGCGCCCGCTACGGGGCGCTCCCCTTCACCCCGCCCGAGGCAGTACCCCCCGCCTTGGCGGCGCTTTTGGATCGTCGTGTCACGCGCCGCTACAGCGCTGAAGCGATAAGTGAAGCATTGTTGGATACGGTGCTGGCGGCAGCACAATCGGCGCCGTCCAAATCCGATCTGCAACAGTATTCCATCATCGTCACGCGAGACCCGGTGAAGATCGCGAAAGTGGCGGATTGGATCGGCACCATGCCCTGGATCAAGGATGCGCCGGTGCTGCTGATTTTCTGCGGCGATATGCGGCGCGGCCAGGCGGCGTGCGCGCAGCATGGTCGCGAACACGCCAACAATAACATGGACACTTTTCTGAACACCGCGGTGGATGCGGCTCTGGCCTTGGGGGCCGCCATTGCCGCGGCGGATGCGGCGGGGCTTGGCACCTGCCCGATTTCCTATGTGCGCAGCCATATCGAAAAAGTCGCACCTTTGTTCGCGCTGCCCAAGGGCGTTTACCCCGTGGCGGGCTTGTCACTCGGCTGGCCGGCGGCGCGCAATGAAGTTACACCGCGCCTGTCGCCTTCAGTGGTGATCCACCGCGAAGCCTATTCCGGCACGGCAGAGGCCGAAGCAATCGCAGCCTATGATGCGCTGCGCCCTCGCCAAAAACCACGCTATCCGGAAATCCATGGCCCCGCGCCAGAAGGCTGTACCTGGTCCGAAAATGCCGCGCGGCAATTATCCGTGCCGGAGCGCTTTGGCTTCCGCGCCTGGCTACGCAGCCGAGGGTTTGACCTTGACTAAGCCCCCGCATCGCGAAGACCCAACCGCCGATAATCCCGGTGGCGCCGATGCCGAAGGCAAGCGCAGCCCCCGCGCCCGCACCGCACGACCGCGTGATGCCGCGAGCCTGATTGTCTGGCGCCAAAGCAGCACTGGTCCGGAACTGCTGATGGGCAAGCGCCATCCGGGGCATCGCTTCATGCCTGATGTTATGGTGTTTCCTGGTGGGCGTGTGGACCCGGATGATCATCGCGGCGCGGCGATCAGCGAATTGCGCGAAGCGCCCCGAAGCCTGTTGGAACGCCGCGCCACACCAGCGCGTGCGCGCGCCTTGGGCATTGCCGCAGCGCGGGAATTGTTTGAGGAAACCGGGTTGGTATTGGGTGAAAAGCGCGGTGAAGGCGTCGCGGCAGCTTTGGGGGCGCTGGACTATCTCTGCCGCGCCATCACGCCATCCGGCCGCCCCATTCGCTTCCATGCCCGCTTTCTGATTGCGCCGGCGGAAGCTGTGCATGGTTCCATTCAAGGTTCTGGCGAATTGGAAAAACTTGGCTGGTACAGCCCGGAAGCCGCGCATGCCCATAATGTCGCAACCATCACGGCGCGGGTCATGCTGGAATTTTTGCATTGGCTTGCCTTGCCGGCAGCAGCACGCGCCAAGCGCGACTTGATCGTATTTCGTGGCATGGATGACCGAAGGGTAGAGGCTTGAATGGCCGCTGACCCAAATGCCGCCATGCTGCAAGCGGCGCTCGCCCTGCAACAGCAGGGGAATTTGAAGGAAGCGCGGCGCAAATATGAAAGCATTATCGCGCGCGATCCGCGCAATTTCAACGCATTGCAGCTTTGCGGCGTGGTGGCCATGCAGCAGGAAGCCTATCGCGATGCGATCAAGCTGATCCGGCGCGCACTGGCGTTGCGCGGCAATGACGCGCCAGCGCTCACCAATCTTGGTATCGCCCATCAAAAGCTGGAGCAAAAGGCGGAAGCGCTCGAGAGTTTTGACAAGGCGATCTCCACCAGGCCGGATTTCGCCAGCGCGCATCACAACCGCGCCAATCTATTGCGTGAAGCCAAGCGATATCCAGAAGCTCGGGAAAGCTATGATCGTGCCCTGGCCTTGCAGCCAGATAACCCCCTTATTCATGCCAATTACGCAGCTTTGCTCTATGATCTGAATGAGCACGTAGCCGCGCTGAATGCGCTGGATAAGGCGATTGCGCTACGCCCGGATTACCCGACCGCCCATTTCCGGAAGGGTGAAATCCTGCTCGAATTGGCGAAGCCTGAAAATGCGCTGGAGGCTTTTGAACGTGCCCTGGCGCTCCGCCCAGATGATGGAGAATTCCTGATTGGCCGCGGCAAGGCGCTGCTTGCGCTTGACCAGCCAGAGGAAGCACTCAACAGCCATCGCCGCGCCATCGAAGTGGCGCCGAAGAATGCGGCTTTTTACCATGCCTGTGGTCTGGCATTCCTTACCATCAAGCGCATCAAGGCAGCACTGACATTTTTTGAAGAAGCCATCGCGCTGAAGCCAGATTACGCCGATGCGCATGTCAATTGCGCCTATATCTTTAAAGGCGTGGCCAAGCACACGCAGGCGATGAGCCATTTGGACCGCGCCATCAAGGCTGAGCCTGAAAATCGGGCCGCGCTTCTATGCAAGGCTTCTATCCACTCCGCTGATTATCGGCCTGAGAAGGCTTTGGAAATCTTCAATGCTTTGCTCAAGCGTGATCCGGATGATGCGGAAGTGCAAATGCTCCATGGGCAGATTCTGGGGTCACTTGGCCGGCGCGAAGAAGCGGATATCGGTCTCAGACGTTCCAT
>CAMCHA010000374.1 GCA_945874515.1 Asaia bogorensis | reverse complement strand
CGGCTGCTGGATAAGATGGCGACGGACCCGGCTTTGTGCGCCGCGACTGCACAGGCGGCTGAAGCCTGCGTCGTGGCGTTGCGCGCCGGTTGCAAACTATTATTTTGCGGCAATGGCGGGAGCGCCGCGGATGCCCAGCACTGGGCTGGCGAGCTGGTTTCCCGTTTCAACTATGACCGCCCGGGCCTGGCGGCCATTGCACTGACCACAGACACTTCTATCCTGACCGCCATCGGCAATGATTATGGTTATGAAAGGCTTTTTGCCCGTCAGGTTGAAGCGCTAGGCGTCACGGGCGATGTATTGATTGCGATCTCTACCTCTGGCAATTCGCCGAATATCGTCGCAGCGCTTGAAGCGGCGCGCGCTCGCGGCATCACCAGCATTGGCTTTACAGGTGAGGCCGGCGGAAAGATGGCCGCCTTGTGTGATATCTGCCTGCGCATCCCAAGCAGCAGCACACCGCGCATCCAGGAAGGCCATGAAGTATTGGGCCATGCAATCTGCGGCATGATTGAAGCGGCAATCTTCCCACGCGATGCATCATGAAGACGCTGCCATTGCCGCAAGAAGCGATTGTGCTGGCCGGCGGCTTTGGGACCCGACTTCGCGCGGTAGTCAGCGATGTGCCAAAGCCACTCGCGCCCGTTGCTGGCAGACCCTTCCTGCTTTGGCTATTGGATGGCCTGGCGCGGCAGAACATCACGCGCGTTATCCTTGCGACTGGCTATATGGGCGACTTGATACGCGACAGGCTGGGAGACACACATGCCGGCATGTCATTGGTGCATGTGCGTGAAGAAACACCGCTTGGCACTGGGGGGGCGCTATTTGCTGCGCTGTCCCAGGCGAAATCAGATCGCGTCTATGTGCTAAACGGGGATACTTGGCTTGGTGTTGCATTAGCCCCCTTGGCGGTGGAGGCGCCCGGAGCAGACCTGGTTCTGGCGGTGCGCCCAGTGGCAGACCGTGCCCGCTACGGGAGCGTCGCGGTAGATGGAAATCGCGTGCTTGGCCTTGAGGAAAAGGGTCCGTCGGGACCGGGCCTGGTCAATGCCGGCGTGTACCTGGTCCGCCGCGACCTTCCGGCGCGCTGCCCAATGCCAAGCGCCTTCAGTCTGGAAGCGGAAATCCTGTCCAAGCCGGGCAATCTGAACATCCGTGCCTTCCGGACAGAAGCGCCTTTCCTTGATATTGGCACGCCGGAAGACTTTGCCAGGGCGCAAACCCTGATTCCGGAATGGGCAAGTTTATGACGGGTCGGCCCGCATTATTTCTCGATCGCGACGGTATCATTAATCACGATGGGGCTGGTTATACCCATAAGATTGAGGATTTTCTCTTTCGTGATGGCATCTTCAATCTCTGCCGTATGGCGCAGGCGCGTGGATTGGCGCTTGTGGTGGTGACCAATCAGGCGGGCATCGGGCGGGGTTATTATTCCGAAGGCGATTTCCAATCCTTGACCGCATGGATGCTAGCGCGTTTTGCCGAACATGATATCCATTTCACTTCAGTCGAACACTGCCCTGATCACCCCGTGCATGGCATTGGCCCCTATCGGCGGGAGAACCCGCGCCGCAAGCCAGGCCCCGGAATGATCCTGGATGCGAGTGCGCGGTATGGTCTGGATAGAGAGAATTCCGTGATGATTGGGGACCGCGTCAGCGACATGCTGGCCGCACTTGCCGCGGGGGTGGGGACTCGCATTCTGCTCGCGGAAGGTGCTGAGGCCGAAGCGGCCCCACCGGGTACGATTATTCTACCCGATGGTGCGCTGGCTGAGGCGGCCGAGATTATTTTGGCCCTGCCGCATCTGAGGGAAAGGAAGCGCGCGCGATGAGTGGATTGGTCTGCGCCGTCTGCGGCGGCACTACCCTCAGCGACCGAGCGGTGATTTGGGACGCCTTGGCCGAAGGCTGGCGCCTTACGCCGGAGGAGCGCGCCGTGGTGGATCGGCAGCAAGGTACATGCTGCACTAAATGCGGCGGCAATTTGCAATCCGTTGCATTGGCGGCGGCGATCCAGCGTTTGGGCTTTTCTGACGCTTGTATGGTCTTCACTGGGTCCGCTCGCCTAGGTATTACTTCACGCGACATGCCTGGCGTCTTTGTTATTGAAGCGACACGCTAATATGTCGTTGTTGCGAAGCATAATTCCTGTGCAGCTAGGGCTTTTAGCCAAGCAATTTTTGTATGCAACTACGGGCATTTCCGCAAACGCTAGAGCCAACCGTGACGGCGGCAACGGAATGACACAAACAGGCGGTGACTACTGCCCACTCTGCGCGAAAGGCCAATTGAAGCCACTTCGTGTTGTGGAGGACGTTTCGTATCTTCGCTGTAATGGCTGCGGCTCCATCCTTGCTGAGAGTACCTTTCTTGAGCGCACCATGGCCGGAGAGGCGCGCACCTATGGCGACGATTATTGGTCAGAGGAATTGAAAGCCGCACGCGAACGGGGTTACGGGGCGAGCCTCATTCGGGCTGCTGAGGTTTTCTACTACGCAAGGCGCCCTGTTCGTCGATTTCTCTATATCTCATGCGGGGCGGGCACGTTACTGGATGCGGCGGCCGAACTTCTGCCGGAGATTGCCGATACCTTTTGGGGAATTGAACCTTTCCCGCCACCGCCTGCCTTCCGCGCAAAGCACCCAAATTATCGTGTTGGCTTCGTTCGCGACCTTGAAGGCAAGTTCGATGGCGGTACATGCATCGAAGTGATCGAACATTTGGCGCCACCCATACTCCGATCTATGCTCGGTGAGCTGGCCTCGGTGTCGTCATTAAATGCCTTGTACTATTTCAACTCAGCACAAACGGAGTTCGTGGAGCGTGACGACCCAGGCTATCTAGACCCTCACAATCGCGGTCACATCGCAAGTTATTCAGTAGAAGGTCTCCGGCCAATTTTTGCTGAAGCCGGCTTTACGATTCACGCGCTCCCTGGCCGTGATTGGGCGTTTTTAGTTGAATACGCACACTGTCCGGCCGAGGACGGCAACGCATTGCTGGACCGCATTTGGCAGATGCACCCTGAAAACCGTGCCCTTTTGTCCTCCGCGCGATTTGGGCATTTGTTGTTCGCTTCCGGCATGGAGTCTGGACGCTGTTATATTGAAGCAGGGACGGCCGCATGGGCAGGCGGAGAGTTACAAAAAGTGCACAGAGACGCAACCGGAACAGCACAATGACCAATTCGCCCTCCAGCGACGCCGCCTATCACCTACCGCGCCCAGAGAAGCCGCTTGACTTCACGGGTGAGCGAATGACCTCCGATATCGCAGGGCAGATCGCCTTCGAACACTACCA
>CAMCHA010000373.1 GCA_945874515.1 Asaia bogorensis | reverse complement strand
TGGTGGCGTTCTGGGCGCGGCCCCCATGACGGGACGGGAGCGATGAAAAAAATCGAGGCCATCATAAAGCCCTTCAAGCTAGATGAAGTGAAGGATGCTTTGCATGAAATTGGGCTTCAGGGCCTGACAGTCATGGAAGCGAAAGGGTTTGGTAGGCAAAAGGGCCATACGGAGCTTTATCGCGGCGCCGAATACGTGGT
Organism: Asaia bogorensis; assembly: GCA_945874515.1. Taxonomy (GTDB): domain Bacteria; phylum Pseudomonadota; class Alphaproteobacteria; order Acetobacterales; family Acetobacteraceae; genus Neoroseomonas; species Neoroseomonas bogorensis_B. Next base: position 3,122 of record CAMCHA010000373.1, on the reverse strand, counting down.
GGATTTCTTGCCCAAGGTGAAAGTGGAAGTGATTTGCAGCGACGACATGCTTGACCGCGCCGTGGAAGCCATTCAGGGCGCCGCCCGCACCGGGCGCATCGGCGATGGCAAGATTTTTGTATCTGACATTTCGGAAGTGATCCGCATTCGCACCGGTGAGCGGGGGGAAGACGCGGTCTGACGACCAAAGATTTCGCCGAGCCCCCTACGGCAGGGGGCGATGCGGCGAGGAGCGGCAGGGCCTTGGCCATGCCGTGCCTGAATAAACCGGCGGTGGGCCTTGAAGGGTTCTCAGCCGGTGCCGGACTGAGGCGCGAGGTACCGAAATCGCGTTTCGGGGCAGTTTCTTTCGGGGTTCGCTAGCAGGGAATAGGATCGCATAGTATGGCCAAGAAGCCAGCAGCCGCCGCGAGTGGCAGTGCCGTCTCCAAGGTGATGGAGATGATCAAGGAACATAGCGTGGAATATGTGGATTTCCGTTTCACGGATCCGCGTGGCAAGTGGCAGCACACTGCCCAGCATGTCTCCACCATTGAGCCGGAAGTTTTCGAAGAAGGGATCATGTTTGATGGTTCCTCCATCGCGGGCTGGAAGGCGATCAATGAATCAGACATGATCCTGATGCCGGATGCGACCACCGCCGTGATGGATCCCTTCTCGGCCAAGCCGCAGATGATCCTTTTCTGCGACATTTATGAGCCCTCCACCGGCCAGCGCTACAACCGCGACCCGCGCTCCACCGCGAAGAAGGCCGAAGAATACTTGAAGTCCACCGGCCTGGGCGATACCGCCTTCTTTGGCCCGGAAGCGGAATTTTTCGTGTTCGACAATGTGAAGTTCGGCACGGGCGGCAATTTCGGCCATTTCTCGCTGGACAGCATTGAAGGCCCCGGCGCGAATATGAAGGACTATCCGGAAGGCAATATGGGCCATCGCCCGGTTGTGAAGGGTGGTTATTTCCCGGTGCCGCCGGTGGATAGCGAACAGGATCTGCGCGCCGAGATGCTCTCCACCATGGGTGAGATGGGCCTGCCGATCGAAAAGCATCACCATGAAGTCGCGCAATCCCAGCACGAACTCGGCACCAAGTTCGGCCCGTTGGTGGAGCAGGCTGACTTCATGCAGATCTACAAATACTGCGTGCATAATGTCGCCCATAGCTACGGCAAATCCGCGACCTTCATGCCGAAGCCGATCTATGGCGATAATGGTTCGGGCATGCACGTGCACCAGTCTATCTGGAAGGCTGGCAAGCCGATGTTCGCCGGCAATGGCTATGCCGATCTGTCGGAAATGGCGCTGTATTACATTGGCGGCATCATCAAGCACGCCAAGGCGCTGAATGCCTTCACCAACCCGCTGACCAATTCCTACAAGCGGTTGATCCCGGGTTTTGAAGCGCCTGTGCTGCTCGCTTATTCCGCGCGCAACCGTTCGGCTTCCTGCCGCATTCCCTATGCGACCAGCCCGAAGGCGAAGCGCGTTGAAGTGCGCTTCCCGGATCCGGGTGCGAACCCCTACCTCGCCTTCGCGGCGATGTTGATGGCCGGCATTGATGGCATCAAGAACAAGATCCATCCGGGCGACCCGATGGACAAGGATCTTTATGACCTGCCGCCGGAAGAGCTGAAGGGCATTCCGACCGTGTGCGGTTCCTTGCGTGAAGCACTGCAGGCGTTGGAAGCGGATCACGACTTCCTGCTCGCCGGCGATGTCTTCTCCAAGGATCAGATCGAAAGCTATATCGAGCTCAAGTGGACGGATGTGTACAAGTTTGAACACACCCCGCACCCGGTTGAGTTCGAAATGTATTACTCCGTCTGATCCTCACGGGATCCGAACGGGAAGGGGCCTCGTGTTCTGCACGAGGCCCTTTTGCATTTGGGCGGCTGTCGTGGTCACCTAGCGTCCATGATCCCAGACCCGAAAACCTTCCTTTCCAACCCTGCCTTACTGGATGAGGCGCTGGCGGGGGGGGATATTGCGCCCTTGCTGATGGTGCTGGTGCATCTGAGCGGTGAGGCCGAGTGGCTTGATCGCCTGGCCCCCCATATCAAAGGCCCCTGGAACTTCCACGAATCAGCACCTGATGAGCTACGCGCGGCACTCCGCGCCAGGTTGCGTGACGTGCTGTTGGATTACGCGCAAAGTGGGCGCGCCTTGCCTGCGGAACCGCCAGCGCATCTGCTGCATCGCATGCTTTCTGTCGGCGTGGGGGCCGATGTTCCGCCGGAATATCTGCCACTGATCCGCGAAGAAACCGTGGTGGATGCGCCGGACCCTAAAACCGTGCAGTGGCGCCGCGATGTGCCGGAAGCGCGCCGTGCGGCGTTCCGCACCGGCATTATTGGCGCCGGCGTTTCCGGCCTGCTGATGGCAATCAAGCTGCAGGAAGCCGGGCTGCCCTTCACGATTTTCGAGAAGAATAATGCGGTCGGCGGCACCTGGTATGAAAACGACTATCCGGGCTGCGGCGTGGATACGCCAAATCACTTCTATTCGCTGTCGTTTGAGCCAAACCATGATTGGCCGGAACATTTTTCCAAGCGCGATCAGCTTTGGAACTATCTGGAAGGCATTGCCAATAAATACGGTCTCCGGCGCCATCTGCACCTGAATACCAGCGTGGTTGAAGCGCATTATGATGAAGCGGCCAGGCTGTGGCGCGTGACAACCCGTAACGCCGCAGGTCACGAAGAAACGCATGAATTCGAAGCGCTAGTGGGCGCCGTTGGCACCATCAGCCGCCCGGTGATTCCGCCCATTCCGGGCGTCGCGGATTTCTCCGGCCCGCTATTTCACACCGCACGCTGGGATCACAGCGTCGCCCTTGATGGCAAGCGCGTGGCGATGATTGGCACCGGCGCATCTGGCATGCAGGCCGGGCCTACCATCGCGCCGAAGCTTGGCCATTTCACCATTTTCCAGCGCCAGGCCCATTGGGCAGTCTATAACGCCAACTACCATGCGGTAGTGACGGAAGCGAAGAAGGCCGCGCTGAAGCACATTCCCTTCTATGCAAAATGGTATCGCTTCCAGCTTTTGTGGGCATCCGCCGATGGCATGCATGCATCACTGCATAAGGACCCGAATTGGGATCAGCCCGCGCAATCGCTCAATGC
>CAMCHA010000372.1 GCA_945874515.1 Asaia bogorensis | reverse complement strand
GGGCGAAACTGGCAGGGCGCGGCCCATCAGCGCTTCGGCGCGGGTCAGCAGCAATTCAAGCGCGGCATCATCCAGGCGCTTCAGCACCAGCACCTGGCAGCGGGACAGAAGTGCTCCGTCCAGTGCGAAGGATGGGTTTTCCGTGGTGGCGCCCACCAGCGTCACGGTGCCGTCTTCCACCACGGGCAGAAAGCCATCTTGTTGCGCGCGGTTGAAGCGGTGGATTTCATCCACGAAAAGCAGCGTGCCTTGGCCGTTGGATTTGCGCGCGCGGGCCTCCTCAAAGGCGCGCTTCAAATCGGCGACGCCGGAAAACACGGCGGAAAGGGCGGTGAAGCGCAGCCCCGCCGCTTCGGCCAACAAGCGCGCGATGGTGGTTTTGCCAACGCCTGGCGGCCCCCATAGGATCAAGGAAGCGAGCGACCCGCGCGCCAACATGCGCGAAAGGCTGCCTTCTTCACCCAGCAGATGATCCTGGCCGACCACTTCCGGCAATATCGCCGGGCGCAGCCTATCCGCCAGCGGGCGCACGCCTTCCGGGGCCACGGGGGCGGCTTCCGGCGCGCCGAATAGGTCAGGGGTGGCGGGGGGGCGAGCCATGGGGCGATTCAGCGGATCGCCAGCGCATTGCCGGGGCTGCCAATGCCGCCGCGATGGTTCAGGGGGGCGGCGGTGAAGAAGGCCGTGTAGCGGCCGGAGCCAGCGCTGTCCTCGGCGAGCGCTTCGAAATCGAAGAACTCGCCTAGGCACAGGCCAAGCCGGGCGATGGCCAGATGGAGCGCGGGCTTCCAGGGGAAGATCGGCCAGGCTTCGACCGTTGGGTTATCGGCGGCGACAGCGGCGATGCCCTGGTCCCACAGGAAGCGCCACATGCCTTCCCCGCCGTCCAGGCCGGAATAATCGCGCGCGCCGGCTTCGCCTTGGATCAGCAGGTGGCGCGCATCAGCATCCGGCGCGGCGCGGAAGGCCGTAAGCCAGCCGGTGCGTACCAGCAGGATATCGCCGGGGCGGAGCGCGACACCTTGCGCGGCAAGGCAGGCGGCCAGGTCGTCAGCGGTTGCGCGTCGCCCGCCCATCGCACCCCAATCGCGCCCGGTGCGCGCAAAATGCCGCGCCAAATCCACCAGCACTGCGCGCCCGGCAATGCCGTGGGCGAGCGCCTTATCAATGCCGTTGCGGCTCTGCGGGCCATGCACAATGGATGAAAGCGGTGCGTGATTGTAGAAACCATGCGTGGCGTCAGCGAAATGCGAAAGCCCATCCCATTGCGTGCTGCCTTGCAGCCAGAAGCCATCAAGCTTGTCGTCGCGCGTGATGCGGCCGGGGTGTTCTTCACTCACCATCACCGGGGTTGGTGCGGCGCGGCGGCGATGCGCGCCTTCATGTGCAGCCCCGAAGGGCTCATCCAGCGGCAGGTTCACATTGAAGCGGCGCCCTTGGCCGATTTCATCCCGCGCCGCAGCCACGGTGGCATCCGTGATGCGGTTCAGCGTGCCGATCTGGTCATCTGCGCCCCAAACACCCCAGGAAAGCGGCAGGCCGGTGGGATCGCCCTCAGGGCGCGGAAGGTCATCATAGCGTGGCGGAGTCTTCATGCCCGCAGTCTAGCGCCAAGCGGCGCCGCGCATCACCCCTGCGCTTGACGCGCCCTGCCCACACCCGCACATCGTGGGCCAAGATAAGGAACGCTGCCCATGGAACTGTCTCGCCGAGCGCTGCTTGCCGCCGCTGTCCTGCCCATGCCTGCCCTGGCGCAAGCCCGCAGCATCCGGCTTGTGGTGCCCTTCGCCGCCGGCGGGGCGGCAGATTCGGCAGCGCGCACCTTGGCACCGCGTATGGCGGAACGGCTGGGTACGACGATTGTGGTGGAAAACCGCACCGGCGCGGGCGGTTCCATTGGCGGGGCGGAAGTGGCGCGGGCGGCGCCGGATGGTATGACTCTGCTTTGGGATGCGTCGTCCCATATCGTGAACCACGCGCTGCTGCGCGGGCTTGCCTTTGATTACGCCACGGCCTTCACACCGATCAGCATGGCGACCAGCTTTCCGCAGGTTGTCGCCGTGAAGGCCGATTTCCCGGCCCGTGACCTTGCTGGTTTCATCGCCGCCGCCAAGGCGCGGCCCGGCGCGATCAGCATGGGCACGCAGGGCAATGCGACCGCGGGGCATCTTGGCCTGGTGCAATTCGCCCGCGCAGCCGGGATTGAGGTGATCCACGCCCCCTATCGCGGCGGCGCGGATGCAGCGCGCGATTTGGCCGGCGGCAATTTGGACGGCGTTTTCATCACCGCCCTTTCCGCCGGCCCCGTGGTGGATAGCGGGCGGGCGCGCTTCCTGACGGTGGCCAGCGCCGCGCGCCTCGCTTCCCGGCCGGACGTACCCACCATCGCCGAAAGCGGCTTCCCGGGCTTTGACATCAGCGAATGGGTCGGGCTTTTCGCCCCCGCCGGCACCCCTGCCCCGCTAGTCGCGCGCTTGCGTGAGGCCCTCGCCGCAAGCCTTTCTGAGCCCGAAGTGCGCGCGCGCCTAGCTCAGCTTGGTGCCGTGCCGGTCGGCAGCGCGCCCGCCGATTTCACGCGCTTCGTGACCGAGGGCCGCGCCGCCATGACCGTGCTGGTCCGCGAAGCCAATATCCGTGTCGAATAAGGGGCTCGTCCTGGCCCTACTGGCGCTGCTTAGCGCCACCCCCGCCCGCGCCATGGACCCCGATATCATGAGCGTTATCGGCCAGCCCGTGCTTTCGCTCGCGCAACGCCCGGAAGTGGGTGTGGTGCTGCGCCCAGCCAGCGGCGGGCATCGTGGCGCGATTGCGGAAGCGCTCCGCGAACCGGGCCCGCCTGTTGGTGTGGTGGATGGCCAATACCTGCACGGCTATGGCTGCAACCCCGAAGGCTGCCGGGTGCGCGGCATTTTCCTCGCCTGGGATTTGAAGGGCGAGCGGATGTTCATGCTGGTGACGGAAGAAGGCCGCGTACGCCTCTCCATCCCGCCCGACCCGCGCGCCTGGCCGCGTGAACTCAGCGCCCCGCTTACGGGCTTCGCGCCCGCTTTGGCCGAGGCAATCGGCAAAAGATAAACGAAAAAAGGCGGTCCCCGACAAGGACCGCCTTTACACTTGGGTAGAAGAAAGCCTCAGCTTTCCGCCGCTTCTTCTTCCGCTACTTCCGGCTTCGGCCCGCTATCCAGGCCCTTGGCGCCCGGGTTGCGGTCCACCAATTCAATCACCGCCATATCGGCCGCATCGCCATAGCGCATGCCGGCCTTCAGCACGCGGCAATAGCCACCTGGCCGCGCCGTGTAGCGCTCAGCGATTTCGCCGAACAG
>CAMCHA010000371.1 GCA_945874515.1 Asaia bogorensis | reverse complement strand
GCAGCGGGGGCGCATAATGACCATGTGTTCAAGGAACTTCTGGCCCAAGTGAAGGAGAAGCAGGCATGACCGGCAAGGTGACCATCAGCGAAGTCGCCCCGCGTGACGGGATTCAATCCATCACCGGCGATTTCGTGCCGACCGAGGTGAAAACCGCCCTCATCCAGGCGCTGTATGATGCGGGGCTCAGGCGGATGGAAATCGGTTCCTTCGTGTCGCCCAAGGCCATTCCGCAAATGGCGGATACGGCAGCGGTGCTGGCATTCACGAGAACCCTGCCGGGGCTGGAAAGCACGGTGCTGGTGCCGAACCGGCGCGGCTTTGATGCGGCCTTGGCGGGGGGTGCGGAACGGCTTGGCTTTTTCATGTCGGCGACGGCGGGGCACAACAAGGCCAATCTGAACCGCACGCGGGAAGAAAGTTTTACTGAGTTGGCATCGCTGGTGCGCGATACGCCGAAGGGCACGCTGATCCGCTTTAATCTTTCCTGCGTATTCCACTGCCCCTTTGATGGCGTGGTGGAAGATGCCGAAGCTTTGGATTGGGTGGAACGCATTGTGGCGTTGAACCCGGATATGGAAATCGCTTTGGCCGATACCACCGGCAATGCGAGCCCCGATCAGGTGCGACGCGTTTTTGAAAAGGCTGAGGCCGCTTGGGGCCAGCGCTTCGCCTTTCATGGCCATGACACTTACGGCATGGGCGTTGCCAATGTGGCCGCGGCCTATGCTGCCGGCTGCCGCGTGATTGACAGTGCCGCGGGCGGTATTGGCGGCTGCCCCTTCGCGCCTGGCGCCACCGGCAATGTGGCGACCGAAGATGTGGTGTGGATGTTTCGCCGCATGGGGGTGGACACCGGCGTGGCTTGGAATGACCTGCTGGCGGCGGCCGATATGGCGGCGGGCATCAAGGGCGCCATTCCGGGCGGGCGGATGCGCGGCGTGCGCGCGGCGCGGCTTGCAGCCTGAAGGAGGCTTGCTGGCCGCGCTAAACCATAGCGCGGCCGGAATCCTTCCATTTTTCGGACGTATTTGTGGGTGATATCCATGCTTCCTGATGGTTTCGGTCAGGCTTGGCGGAGTTGGCGCATGTCCGATAGCGAAATTACCCGGAAATTGGCCGAGCTTGACCGGTTACTGAATGACCCGGAAACCCGCATGGATGCCGGGCGGGTTTGGGCCTTGGCGCAGGAATTGAAAGCCTCGGCTTTGGGCAGCGCCGCTTTGCGCCGGGCAGGCTGACAAGACGCACCGCGAACATCGGCGGCCTTTGCGGGTTATGGTCAACTGCCTTCCGGTGAAGGTTTTCGTTGTTCTTGGGGTGATGCCATCCTAGAAGTAAGCCTAGAAATCAGCCCCAACGGTCCCTGCGATGGAAACTTTTTCGGAAACCCACCCGTGCAAGATATGTGGGAATAGGTCCACCTTTTTTGGCCAAGTCGATTTCAACAAGCATTGTGACGAAGTACGCAGCGGGAAACTCCCCCCTGCGGGTATTCCGGTAACCTATTTCCGCTGCACGGCGTGTGGCTTCCTTTTCACACGCGATTTTGACGCTTGGTCGCATGCTGATTTTGGCGACAGGATCTACAATGCCGAATACGCCTTTGTTGATCCGGATTTTGCAGAAAGGCGTCCGGCAGCCAATGCGTCCTACATCGCACATAACTTTGGGATACACCGCCAAAAAATCCGTGTTCTGGACTATGGCGGTGGCGAAGGCCGGATGATGGATTTGCTTCGCGCAGAGGGATTTCGTTCCGTGAACACCTATGACCCATTCAGCAGCAAGTATAATGTCAGTGATGGGCAGAAATATGATCTGATTACAGCATATGAAGTGTTTGAGCATGTGCCAGACCCGGTAGCTACAATGCGCGACATTACCAAGCGACTTAAACCAGAATCAATGTTGCTTTTTTCGACGCTACTGCAACCTGAAGATCTGGCGCAAACTGGACTTGGTTGGTGGTACGCAGGGCCCCGCAATGGTCATATTTCCCTGCATTCAAAACTATCGCTGGCACTTCTACTGAAGAAATTCGGCCTGACCTTGGCCTCTGCCCACCAGGGACTCCATCTCGGTTTTGGCAAGCTGCCCAGTTTCGCCAAGGGGCTGATGAAGCAGCGGGAAGCGCCCCCAGCCACAACCCCTTAAGCCGCGCCATTGACTTTGGTGGCGGCGCAAACCCAAAGGCCTGATCCGTGTTGGTAATTCCCCAACTTGGATCAGGCGCTGGATCGTGATCAGATATGGCAGATGGTGCCTTTGGGTTGAATGCTGCAATCCCTCAGTATTGCAGCACGCGCGGCATATCCTTCGCCGCAGCAATCCAGCCCTTAACGGCGCTGAGTGAGGGTTCCTGACGCACCAGCTTTTTCTCAGCATTGGTCTTGGCCAATGCATCGAACAGGTTTTGCGCCTTGCGTTGCGCCAATTCCGGCACTGTATCCACACCCGCCGCTTCCAGCAGATCAGCATATTCCTCCCCAACGCCGTTGACGCGCATCAGATCAGCGCGATTGGCGAATTTGAGGATAAGCTTCCCGGAAATACTAGATTTCGCCGCAAGGGCCGCACGATCCTTGGGGGTGGTAGTGTTGGCCAGCAATGCCGCCGTATCGGCGACGCCGCTGGCGCGCAGCTTGTCGCCCATGACCTTGCCGATGCCCTCAATAGTTTCGATTTTGTAGTTCATGGTTTGATCTTCCCTTGTATGACAAAGACAATGATAATTTATCGGGAAATCGTCTTATGGCAAGATGGCCCAAGACGGCCGCTTTGCCGCGCGATTCGATAGACTGAATTGGTCGGGGCTTCATGCGACCACGTTGAAGTTTCAGGAGATCTCGCATGCCGCGCCATCTGATAAAGCGTTCCTTTCGCCTGGCCGGTCACGCGACCTCGGTCGCGCTTGAGGCAGAATTCTGGGCGGAGTTGGAAGCACTTGCGCAGCAGAATAGCCAAAGCCTGGCCGCCCTGGTGGTGAGCGTAGATGAGGCACGGGCCGCGCCGGGCTTACCGCTGGCAAGCGCGCTGCGCCTTGCGGCGCTGACCCATGCGCGTAGGGCGTAACCCTGCGGCGCGCTTACCGAAAATTTCAAACGGGGGCTGTCCTAAGGGCAGCTACGGGCCTAGCGTTCTGACTATGTAACGCGGCGGTTGCGAATCGTGTTGTTTGCTCTTGCCCTAACCTTGGCTGCGCTGTGTCTGTTAAGTCTGGTGGCGCCCTTGCTGGTGCGATCAGCCTTGGGGGTAAAACTCGCCTATGCGTTTTCGGCCTTGGCGTCTTTGGTATTCGCGCTGGGCGGGATTGTCGGGCTGA
>CAMCHA010000370.1 GCA_945874515.1 Asaia bogorensis | reverse complement strand
GTGCTGGATGTTGCGGACCCAATCCGCGGCGAATGGATGCTTGAAGTATCCTCCGCCGGCATTGATCGCCCGCTGACGCGAACCAAGGATTGGAACCGCTTCGCCGGCCATGTGGCCACGGTGGAACTCTCCATCCCGTTTGATGGCCGCAAGCGTTTTCGTGGCACAGCGCTTGGCGCTGATGAACAGGAAGCGCGGCTCAAGCTGGATGATGGTACTGAATTGGCGCTGCCGCGCGGCAATATCCGCCGCGCCAAGCTGGTGCTGACCGACGAATTGATCGCGGCGACGGCGAAAGCCGATGACCCAACAACGATGACCCATTAAGGAGAATGCGCCATGGCCATTGACATCGCCATTGCCCGTCCAGAATTGCTGCAAGTGGCCGAAGCCGTCGCGCGCGAAAAAATGATCGAGCGTGAGGAAGTGCTGGAAGCCATGGAACAGGCGATCCAGAAGGCTGGCCGCGCCAAATACGGGCTTGAGAAAGATATTCGCGCCACCATTGACCGCAAGGATGGCCGCGTAAAGCTGGAACGCTTCACCGAAGTGGTGGAAGCCGAGCCGGTTGAAAGTGAAGCCACGCAAATCCCTTTGCGCATCGCGCTAAAAATCAAGCCTGGCATTCAGCTTGGCGAATTCATCGTGGACCCGCTGCCGCCGATTGATTTCGGCCGCATCGCCGCGCAAACCGCGAAGCAGGTGATTGTCCAGCGCGTGCGCGAAGTGGAACGCCGCAAGCAATTCGAAGAATACAAGGACCGCGTTGGTGAAATCATCAATGGCACGGTCAAGCGCACCGAATACGGGAACCTGATGGTTGAACTGGGCCGCGCTGAAGCGCTGCTGCGGCGCGATGAAACCATCCCGCGCGAAGCCTTCCGCAATGGTGATCGTGTGCGCGCCTATATCTACGATGTGCGCGAAGAACCGCGCGGGCCGCAGATTTTCCTCTCTCGCACCCATCCTGGGTTTCTGGCGAAGCTATTCGCGCAGGAAGTGCCGGAGATTTATGATGGCATCATCGAAATCAAGGCGGTCGCGCGCGACCCTGGCAGCCGCGCCAAGATGGCGGTGATCAGCCGCGACAGTTCCATTGACCCCGTCGGCGCCTGTGTTGGTATGCGTGGTTCGCGCGTGCAGGCGGTGGTTGCTGAATTGCAAGGTGAGAAAATTGACATCATCCCCTGGTCACAGGACCAGGCCACCTTCATCGTGAATGCGCTCGCCCCCGCTGAAGTCAGCAAGGTGGTGCTGGATGATGAAGGCCGCCGCGTGGAAGTGGTGGTGCCGGATGATCAGCTGAGCCTGGCCATTGGTCGTCGCGGGCAGAATGTGCGCCTGGCGTCGCAGCTTACGCGCTATGATGTGGATATTCTGACGGAAGCCGAGGAAAGCGAACGCCGCCAGGAAGAATTCCGCCGCCGCACCGGGCTTTTTGTGGAAGCGCTGGATGTGGATGATGTGATCGCGGGGCTTCTGGTGCAGGAAGGCTTCGGTTCCATCGAAGACATCGTGCAGGCACCGGATGAGGAATTGGCCGAAATTGAAGGCTTTGATGAAAGTGTCGCTGCCGAATTGAAGCGCCGCGCTGAAACCTTTATTGAAAAGCGGGATGCGGAAATGGATGAAAAGCGCCGCAGCCTGGGCGTGGATGATGTGCTGATGGATGTGGGCGGCTTCTCGCCGGCCATGATGGTCACGCTTGGCGAGAAGGGCGTGAAGTCCCTGGAAGATCTGGCGGATCTCGCGGGTGATGAGCTGGTGGAAATCCTCGGTGCCGAAGCGGTGGATGAGGAAACGGCCAACGCCATCGTCATGGAAGCTCGTCGTCGCGCCGGTTGGCTCGGCGATGAGGCATGAGGCATAGCCCTGGCCGAAGCCCTCGCCCTGCCGGAGGAAGATGAGCCCGAAAAGGGCCCGCTTCGCCGCTGCATTGTCACGCGCGAAAGCCTGCCCAAGCCGGAAATGATCCGTTTTGTGCTTGGCCCGGAGCGAGAAATCGTGCCGGATCTGGCCGAAAGGCTGCCGGGGCGGGGAATGTGGTTGAGCGCGCGGGGCGATGTGCTAGAAAGCGCTATCAGCCGGGGGGCTTTCACGCGCGCAGCGCGCGGTCCTGTGGTTGTTCCGCCCGATCTTACGGCGTTACTGCAACGGGGCCTCCGCACCAGGATTGCTGATCTGCTGGGGCTTGCGCGCCGGGCAGGGCAGGCGGTGGCGGGCTGGCAGGCGGTGCGGGAATGGCGTAGCGCTAATTGTATCGCGCTGTTGGTGCAGGCCAAGGATGGCAGCCCAGCAGAGCGTGAACGCCTCTCGGGCGGTGGTAATGCGGCAGTGATGCCCTTGACCGCCGCTGAATTGGGGCAGGTTTTTGGGCGTGACCGCACTGTTCATGTAGCGGTTGCGCCGGGCCGTTTGGCGGAAGCCATCTGGTTCGAGGCGGGCAGGCTTTCGGGCCTTGGCTCGTTGGAAGTGGCTAAATCCTAAGGGTTGCCGGATGTTTCGGTGGCTCCATGCGTAACATATGATCGGGTTCGAAGCGGCGAATGAGTGACCAGAACGAGCAGGACGCGGGTAAAAGCAGGCTGAGCCTTCGGCCCGGCGGACGCCTCGAGCTTGGCAAGACGGTGGATGCGGGTAGCGTCCGCCAATCCTTCAGCCATGGCCGATCCAAGACCGTACAGGTCGAGGTTGTGAAGAAACGCGTGGTGGCGCCAAGCCCGGTACGGCCCGGGATCGGTGTTCCCGCCGCGCGCACCCTTGGCCCGGCGCCCGCCGCGCCCGTACTTGTGCCCGCAGCAGTTGCAGCCCCCGCGCCAGCACCCGCCGCGGCCCCACCCCCGCCGGCGGCACCAGTGGCCGAGGCGCCTGTAATACCCGCGCCTGCGCTAGTACCCGTTGCTCCGCCTGAGCCGAGCCCAGCCGTGGCAGGGCCCGCTGATCCGCCGCCAGCGGTGGTTCCAGAGGCGCCGCCTGCGCCACCCCCCGAACCCACAGCGGTAGCCGCAGCGCCGGCGCCGGCAGTTCCGGCGCCCGCACCGGCCCCGGCACCAAGTGCAACCCGCGTGGCGATGGCGCCGCCCCCCTCCGCCCGGACCGGCGCAGCATCTGGGCGCCCCGCCGCAGGTGGCGCGGGCCGCCAAGGCGTAGGTGGCCAAGCAGGCCGCACCACGAGTACGGGTCGGCCTCTGACCCAGTCAGAACTCGCCACCCGTCAGCGCGTGCTGGAAGAAAACCGCCGCTTTGAAGCGCAGCGTCAACGCGACGACCGTGAGCGCCAGGCGCTGATGGTGCGTTCCGCCGCGGAAGAAGCCGCGCGCCGCGTGGAGGAAGAGGCT
>CAMCHA010000369.1 GCA_945874515.1 Asaia bogorensis | reverse complement strand
GGCTGAGGCCATGCTGGAAGCGCCGCTCCGGCTTGGCATGATGACGCCAAGCTCCAACACGGTGTTGGAGCCCGTCACGGCAGCGCTGCTGGCGCCAACCCCCTGGATAACAGCGCATTTCCAAAGGCTGCGCGTCCTGGCCATCAATCTGGGTGCGGATGCCACGAGCCAATTTGACCCGCGCCCGATGGCCGATGCGGCAGCGCTGCTGGCGGATGCGAAGGTGCATGCGCTGTGCTGGAATGGCACTTCCGGCGCATGGCTTGGGCTGGAAAGTGATCGGGCGCTATGCGCCAGCATTACCAAGGAAACGGGCACGCCCTGCACTACAGCAACCCTCGCGCTATTTGATGCGCTCGGCGCGCTTGGGGCCAAGCGCATCGGGCTGGTCACGCCTTATCTGAACACGGTGCAGACCGCCATTACCGAAAACTTCGCAAGCCTTGGCGTGGAAACCGTGGTGGAACGCCATCTTGAAGACCCGGGCAATTACAGCTTCGCCGAACATAGCGCAGCCAAGGTTGATGCGCTGGTGCGCGAAGCGGCCGCGGCCAAACCAGATGCCATTGTGATCCATTGCACCAATTTCCGCGGCCTACCCGGCGCGGTTGGGATCGAAGCTGAAACCGGCATTCCCATTCTGGATTCCGTCGCCGTGGCACTTTGGGGCGCCATTCGTGCGGCGGGCCGCGATCCTGCCATGATCAAGGGTGGCGGTCGGCTTTTCGCGCTCTAAAAACCAAGAGCCTCAGCGCGGCCCCGCCGCTGCAGTTCCTTCCGGTGCATGGGCGAATTCCGGCACCAGGCGGGCCAATTGCTGAAGCGCAAGCCGCGCATTCCCTGCCCGCCCCGCCGCCGCCATTTCATCAATGGCGCGCCCTACCAGGGCAGAATCCGCCGTGCGCGGGGTTGCCACTAAAAGCCCCGGGAAAGCGGTCGGGCGCGGCGGTTCCTGACCGTGGAATAATTCCTCATAAAGTCGCTCACCAGGGCGCAGCCCCGTGAAGCGGATTTCCACATCCTCATCCGGGCGCAGCCCCGCAAGCCGGATCATGCGCCGCGCCAGATCCACAATCTTCACCGGCTGGCCCATATCCAAAACAAAGATGCCGCCTTCGGCCAATTCCGGCGGCTGGCCTTGGGGATCGGTAGTGCCGACAACACTCGCCTGCAACACTAGGCCCACCGCTTCGCGCACCGTCATGAAATAGCGCCGCATATCGGGGTGCGTGACGGTCAGCGGCCCGCCGCGTTCCAATTGCCGGCGAAACAGCGGCACCACACTGCCGGTTGAACCCAGCACATTGCCGAAGCGCACCGTGATGCAGCGCATCCCCGCGCGGCCATGACGCACCTCGCGGTCCAAAGCCTGGCAATACATCTCAGCAAGACGCTTTGAAGCACCCATCACCGATGTCGGGTTCACGGCCTTGTCGGTAGAAATGAACACCATCGCTGAGGTGCCAACAGAACGCGCCGCTTCCGCCACCACGCGCGTGCCAAAGGCATTGGTCAGCACACCTTCCAGCGGATCATTTTCCACCATCGGCACATGCTTCAGCGCCGCAGCATGGAACACCAATTCGGGCTTGATATCCTCAAAAAGTCGGCGAATGCGCGCCTCATCACGCACATCGGCAAGCACCGCGCGGCGCGGCACATCCGGGTGTTTTTCGCGCAATTCCAGATCAATTTCATAAAGCAGGAATTCGCCGTGATCGAGCAAGACCAGCATCGAAGGCCCCAGCGCCGCCACCTGCCGCGCCAATTCGCCGCCAATCGTCCCGCCCGCGCCTGTCACCAGCACGCGCCGGCCTTGCACCAGCCGCGCCATGCCTTCGCGGTCCAAAGGCACTTGCGGGCGATCCAGCAAATCCTCAATCGAAATCGGGCGCAATTCCACACGGCGCGCGGCCTCACTCCCTGCCGGATCAAGCCGTGTTGGCGCGGGCGCACGGCGGAGCGGCACACCATGCCGATCCGCCGCATCCAACAGCGCTTCTAAGGCTGGGCCTTCAATATCAGGACCAGACAGTACGATCAGCCCAGGCAAGCGCCCTTCTGCACGCAGCCGATCTAGCACGGCGTCCGCTTCCTCGACCGTGCCCAGGATCAAATGCCCCTGCATGCGCCGCCCCGCCTGACGCGCCCGTAAGGACAGAATGCCAATCACGCGATACGGCGCACGCCGATCACGTTCCAGCGCACGAATGAAAAGATCGGTGCCATCTGCCGCACCCACCAGCAGCACCGCTTGCGCATCAGCCGCCGCTTCGCCCGCATGGCGCGTGGCCTGCACCAAGGCCAGAACCCGCGCGCCGATCAGCAGGGCGCCAAGCAGCACAGCATGGATCAGCGGAAAGGCGGGATTGGCCGGCTGCCAGCCGCCCAGGATTTGCCCGCCCAGCCAGAATAGCAGCGCGCCACCCAAAGCCGCACCCGCCACCGCCAACAAATCGCGCAAGCCAACAAAGCGCCAATATTGCTGCGGCAGGCGCAGCACCGCACCAGCGGCCAGCAGGGCCAGCACTGCCCCAGGGGCCGCCACCGCCCACCAGGCGCCGCTTGGCCAATGACGCGGCGCAATCGCCCATACCGCCAGCACCAGGGCCAGCAGCGCAAGCAGGCCATCAAGGGCCAGATTCAGCAGAATCCGATTGGAAGGGCGACGCATCACAAACGTTTCCTACCCCAGAATCGCCCGGGGTGGAATCGCTTCACAATACTCGGGCGTTTTGGCCGGGCATGAAGCCCGTCAACCGGCCATAAAGTGCGACAAGCCGCCGCGCTTCCCCTGCCCAGGAGAAATGCGCCAAAGCAGCCTCACGGCCCGCTTGGCCAAGCACCGCGCGGCGCATCGGGTTCGCCATGCGCTGCACTTCCTCAGCAATGGCGACAGGATTGGCAGTATCGACCAAGGCGCCGCAGCCGGCGGCTTCGATTACCGCCGCAACCTCCTCGGCTTCTGCGGGCGCAATCACGGGCAGGCCGGCCAGCATGGCGTCGAACAGCTTATGCGGCAAAGCGAGGCGATGATTCTCCGCCCCCGGCTGGAACAGGATCAGCGCAATATCGCAGCGCGAAGCGGCCGCTAGCGCGGCTTCATGCGGCAGCCATCCCAAAGCCGTGATCCGCGAAGTCAGGCCAAGCGCTTCGGCCCTCGCCCAGAAATCCGCCTCACTATCATCGGTGAAGCGGCCAATCAGGCAAAGCCGGGTCTCGGGCGGGCAAAGCGCCAGGGCGTCCAGCATTTGCGCCCAGCCGCGCGCGCGCGTCAGCGCACCCAAATGCAGCAGCGTCATCGGGCCGGCGCCATGAACACGCGGCGGCACATCGCCAAGCGCGTAATTGCGCACCTTCACCAC
>CAMCHA010000368.1 GCA_945874515.1 Asaia bogorensis | reverse complement strand
CCCGGCCGGCGTGAAGTGGGCCATGGCAAGCTTGCCTGGCGCGCCATTCATCCGCTGCTGCCGGAGAAGGACAAGTTCCCCTATACCGTGCGGGTTGTGTCTGAAATCACCGAAAGCAATGGTTCTTCTTCCATGGCGACGGTGTGCGGCACATCGCTTTCCATGATGGATGCCGGCGTGCCGCTGAAGCGCCCCTGCGCCGGTATCGCGATGGGTCTGATCAAGGAAGATCGTGGCTTTGCCGTGCTGTCCGATATTCTGGGTGATGAAGATCACCTCGGCGATATGGATTTCAAGGTGGCCGGGACGGAAGTGGGGATCACCTCGCTTCAGATGGACATCAAGATCACCTCCATCACGCCTGAGATCATGAAGATTGCGGTGGAACAGGCGCGTGAAGGCCGGCTGCATATCCTTGGCGAAATGGCCAAGGGGCTGACCGGGGCGCGCACCGATGTGGCGGCCACCGCGCCGCGCATTACCGTGATCAATGTGCCGAAGGACAAGATCCGCGACGTGATCGGCTCCGGCGGCAAGGTCATTCGTGAAATCACGGAACAGACCGGCACCAAAGTGGATATCGAAGATGACGGCACCATCAAGGTTGCCGCCACCAGCATTGAAGCCGCGCAGCGCGCCATTGATTGGATCCGCGGCATTGTGGCCGAACCGGAACTTGGCGCGATCTATAACGGGAAGGTCGTGAAGACCGCCGATTTCGGCGCCTTCGTGAATTTCCTCGGCGCCAAGGATGGTCTGGTTCACATCTCGGAACTGGCGAATGACCGCGTGAACAAGACCACCGACATCGTCAAGGACGGCGACCAGGTGAAGGTCAAGGTCATTGGCTTTGATGAACGCGGCAAGGTGAAGCTTTCCATGCGCGTTGTGGATCAGGCGACGGGTGCCGATATCTCCGAACAGGTCGGTGCCAAGCGTGCCCGCCCGGAAGGTGATGACCGTCGCGGCGGTGAGCGTGGCGAAGGCCGCGAACGTCCACGGGGTTGATGCTGACTAACCGGCCCTCCGCCCCCTTTTACCGGGGCGCGGCTTGGCCTATGAGAGCGGTCAGAGCCGAGTAAGATCACTTGGCGGTTCGGAAAATGCGATCAACCAAAGATTTAGTGTGTGTCCGGTGAGTGAACGCGAACGGGACGCGCACTAACCCTGTCCATTCAGTGGGGAGCGCCGTTACTTGAAGGCCATCAATACGATCAGGATGGGGGGCGTTGACGTCCTGCCTCTAGTGGAAGGCGGCAAGGGCGTTGCCGTGTCCAATGGGCGTACCTGCGGTGCCTGGGCATCAGCCGGCGGCGTTGGCACTTTCTCGGCCGTGAATGCCGATAGCTATGATCCGGATGGCAGCATCATCCGGCAAATCTATCACGGCAAAACCCGTCGCGACCGGCATGAAGAGCTGGTTGAATACGGCATTAAGGGCGGCATCGCCCAAGCGCAGCGCGCCTGGGATATGGCTGGCGGCCAGGGCCGCATCCATTCCAATATTTTGTGGGAGATGGGCGGTGCGGAACGGGTTGCCCGCGGCATGCTGGAAGGCGCGCGTGGCTTGATCCATGGCGTCACCTGCGGTGCGGGCATGCCTTATAAGCTTGCGGAAGTCGCGCGGGATTATGGGGTGCATTACTACCCGATCATTTCTTCCGCCCGCGCCTTCGCCGCACTTTGGAAGCGCGCCTATCACAAGACGGCGGAATGGCTGGGGGGCGTGGTTTATGAAGACCCTTGGCTCGCTGGCGGGCATAACGGGCTTTCCAACAGCGAAAACCCGAAAGTGCCGGAAGCGCCTTTCCCGCGCGTGCTTAAACTGCGCCAGCAAATGCGCGAATTCGGCCTGGGCGATGTGCCGATCATCATGGCGGGCGGCGTTTGGTGGCTGGAAGAATGGGAAGATTGGATTGATAATCCCGATCTCGGCCCGATCGCCTTCCAATTCGGTACGCGCCCCTTGCTTACGCAGGAAAGCCCTATCAGCGATGCCTGGAAGCAGAGGCTGCTGACGCTGAAGCCCGGTGATGTGCTGTTGCAGCCGTTCTCGCCGACCGGTTTCTATTCTTCCGCCGTGCGCAATGAATTCCTGCGCGAATTGGAAGACCGCAATGAACGCCAGGCGGCCTATACGGCGGAACCGGTTGGCGATCACATGGCGGAATATGGCGTTGGTCCGCGCAAGCGCCCCGTGTTTGTGACACCGCATGATTTGGCGCGCATCGCGCATTGGGAAGCCGAAGGCTTCACCGAAGCCATGCGCACGCCTGATAATACGCTGATCTTTGTTACGCCGGACAAATCACGTGAAATCGTCAAGGATCAGGTGGATTGCATGGGTTGCCTTTCGGCCTGCCGCTTTTCCAACTGGTCCCAGCATGAACCAGATTACGACAATGGCCGCCGTGCCGACCCGCGCAGCTTCTGCATCCAAAAGACGCTGCAGGATGTTAGCCATGATGGCGCTTTGGAAAAGAACCTGATGTTCGCCGGGCATAATGCCTATCGCTTCGGGTCCGATCCTTTCTATTCCAATGGCTTCATCCCAGGTGCCAAGCAATTGGTGGAACGTATCCTGACCGGGCGCTGAGGCCGTAATGGTCGCAGCCGTCTCGCTCGCTGACTGGGGCAGTTTTCATGTCGGTGGGCGGGAAGTCACCATCGCCGATCAACCGGTGCGTGAAGTGCTGTTCACCCCTGGCGGCGTGCCGGCCAAGGTGGACCCCAACGGCACCTATTTGATCGGCGCGCTTTACGCGCAGTACATGACTCCCGCCGCGCCGCGCGGGCGTTTTCCAATGTTGATGTGGCATGGCGGCGGGCTTTCCGGCGTTTGCTGGGAAACCACGCCGGATGGCCGTGAAGGCTGGCAGCATTACTTCCTGAGGCAAGGCTGGCCGGTTTATGTGAGCGATGCGGTGGAACGCGGGCGGTCCGGCTGGTCCCTGATCCCTGAGGTCACTGGCGGCACCGCGCTGACCCTGCCAATCGACAATCCCTTTGAGCGGTTTCGCATCGGCGCCGGCCCCGGTTCCTATCGGCGCGGCGAAGTGCTGCCCGGCAATCAATTCCCCGCCGATCGCGCAAGTTACCGTAATTTCATGCGCCAAATCGTGCCGCGCTTCACGACAACGGATGAGATGACGCTTGATGCCTATGATGCGCTGCTGCAGCGTGTTGGGCCTGCGGTGGTGATGGCGCATAGCCAGGGTGGTTTTTTCGCCTGGAATGCGGCGCAGCGCCGGCCCGATGCTGTGCGCGCCTTGGTGCTGGTGGAGCCAGCCTCCATTGGCGATCCGGCGCAGATCGCCAAATTGCGCGATATTCCCGTGCTGATGATCTATGGCGATTACATCAAGGAAGA
>CAMCHA010000367.1 GCA_945874515.1 Asaia bogorensis | reverse complement strand
TCAGAACAGCCATTGATGATGCGCGGATGCTCGCGAAATTCCGGCACCGCATTGACCATGCCAAGCACTTTTAGCGCACGCAGCCGGGAAAGCCCGCCGGCAGCAGATGCTGCCACTGAAAGCAAGGAAAGCCCAACCCGGCGCGCGAGTTGATAGGCTTCATCAATGCTGACTTCGGTTGGCACCTTGCCGCTGATGGGTTTGCCTTCCGCATCGCGCGGCCCCTGGCCCGAGAGATAGATGATGTTCCCATCGCGCCGGAAGGGCACATAGGTGCCAAGCGGCTTTGGTGCTGGCGGCAACACCAGGCCAAGTGCTGCCAGGCGGGCTTCGGGGGTGTCTTCGGACATTTATCGCTCCCTCGTGTTGGTACTCATACTCGACACGGCTTGGCCAAGGCTGGCAAGCTTTGGGCGTGAATATCGGAGTTTCCCAATGCCCCAGGATCAGCACGGCCTTGTCATCACCAGCGCATCGGATGCCGCAACGCGCGCTCATGATCATGTGGTGACAGGCTATTTGAAGTATCGCGCCGATACGCCCGCGCGGATGAAGGCGCTGCTGGAAGCGGATGGTGAGATGCCGATGGCGCGGGTGTTGCAGTCAGCGCTCACCTTGCTCGGCTACAAGGCATCGCTGCTGCCCGCCGCGCGCGAAGCGGCCGCAACCGCAACCCGCCTTGCCGCGAAGGCAAGCGCACGCGAAGCGGCCCATGCCGCTGCCGTGACCGCTTGGGCGGCGGGCGATCTGGACAAGGCGCTGGCAGGGTGGGAGGCGATTTTACAAGACCACCCGCATGACATCCTGGCGTTTCGTCTGCATCACTTCAACGCTTTTTGGCTGGGGCGTGTTGGCACCATGCAACGCGTCGTGGATGGCGTTTATCCGCGCTGGACAGCCGCCTTGCCCGCTTATGGCAGTATTCTGGCCTGTCGCTGCTTCGCGCATGAGGAATGCGGCAATTACCAAATTGCGGAAGAAAGCGGGCGCGCCGCGATTGATATTGACCCAGGCGATTTATGGGCCGCGCATGCGGTGGCGCATGTGATGGAAATGCAGGGTCGCCGTGGCGAGGGCATTGCTTGGCTCACGGGCTTGGAAAAGCATTGGGAAGGGGCTTCCAACTTGGCGCATCACTTGTGGTGGCATCGCGCGCTGTATCATTTGGAACGCGCGGAATCTGAAGAAGTGCTGGCGCTTTACGACAAGGGATTTCGCAATCTGAAAAGCCCGCTCACGGAAGCGGCGCCTGATTTGTACATTGATGTGCAGAATGCCGCTTCCATGCTGTTTCGCTTGCAGCGCCAGGGCGTGAACGTGGGTGCGCGTTGGGAAGAATTGGCCGACAAAGCGGAAGCGCGGATTGGCGATTGCCTTTCCGCCTTCACCCTACCGCATTGGATGATGGCGCTGGTTGCCGCAGGGCGCTTCCAGGCAGCCGCGCGGCTATTGGATGGCATTCGTGATGCCATCGCTGCTGGCGGCACACTCGCGCCCATTCTGCGCGATGCGGCGCTGCCGGTGTGTGAGGCTGTGCTGGCGCATGGGCGGGGTGATCACGCCCGCGCCGTTGCCGTGATGCGCCCTGCCATTGGCGTGATGCATCGCATGGGCGGCAGCCATGCGCAGCAGGATGTGCTGGAACAGCTTTTCCTGGATGCGGCGATGAAAGCCGGTATGCTAGCCGATGCGCGCCTGTTGCTGGAACGCGTGGCCGGGCGCCATCCCGTGCCGCCGGAACGTCGTGTGGGTTATGCCAGCGCCGCCGCCGCCGTGATGCATTGAAAGGGAGAAGTGCCATGACTGAAGTCAAGGATTGGGCGAAATACAGCGCAGGGCTGAAGGCGCGCGGCAAGGAATTGGGGCGATTGCACCCTGATATCGTCAAGGGTTTTGTGGCACTTTCAAACGGCGCGGCGCAGACCAAGCATTTGGATGCCAAGACGCGCGAATTCATCGCCCTTGCCGTTGCCATCACCACGAAATGCGATGGCTGCATTGATGCCCATGCACGCAAGGCCAAGGCTGCCGGCGCCACCAAGGAAGAAATCGCCGAAGCGCTTGGCGTCGCCATCGCGCTTAATGCCGGTGCGGCCTATACCTATGCGCTGCATGTGCTGGATGCTGTGGAGGATTAGCCTTGTTCACCCCAGGCTTTTCTTGGCGACCGCAAGTGCTGTGCGTTGTTCCTTGGTGACCGTGGGGTAATGCAGGTCAAGCTTTTCCAGCGCTTCGATAATGGCAGCCACCACCACAAGGCGCGTGAACCATTTCGAATCCGCCGGCACCACGAACCACGGCGCATGAGGCGCGGCGGTGGCGCTGATCGTGGCCTGATAGGCCTTCATATAATCATCCCAATAAGCGCGTTCCGCGACATCATTGGGTGAGAATTTCCAATTCTTCTCCGGTTCTTCGATACGGGCCAGAAAGCGCTTTTTTTGTTCTTCTTTGCCAACATTTAGGAAGAATTTCAGTACCACAGTGCCTTGGCGCGCCAGATAGCGTTCATAGGCCGCGATATCTTCCAGCCTTTCATCCCAGATTTTCTTGCCGATCAAGGTTGGCGGCAGCCTTTGCCGCGCAAGCAATTCAGGATGCACGCGCAGCACCAACGCTTCCTCATACCAGGAACGGTTATGGATACCGATGCGCCCGCGTTCCGGCAGCGCAATGGAATGGCGCCACAAGAAATCATGGTCCAATTCCATTGGCCCAGGCGCCTTGAAGGAATGCACTTGGCAGCCCTGCGGATTTACACCTGAAAACACCTGCTTAATGACCCCATCTTTCCCTGCAGCATCCATCGCCTGGAAGATGCATAGAACCGACCAGCGATCCTGCGCATAGAGCCTATCCTGCATCTCCGCGAGCCGCACGACACCCTGTTGCAGCAGCGCCTCGGCTACAGTTTTTTCCATCTCAAGCGTGGCGGTATCGCCTGAGTCATAATTTTTCAGGCGAAAGCCGCGCCCCTTGGTCACCCGATAGCGATCCAGGATTTTGGTCACTCGTTTTTCCATCACGCGGGTTCCTTTCGTGCTTGCCACCAGGGCATAAAAATCCACAGCGCTGCTGCCAATTGGATGGAAAATGTCATGCCCAGCGCCCAGACATAACCCTCCGGCGCCCAGCCGCCAGTCGCGTTGCGGGGCCAGAGGTCAAGAATAGCACCAATCCCTGTCTGGAAGACAAAAACCACGCAAAGCATCAGGAAATTGATGGCGGTGGAAACGCGCCCGGCCAAAGCCGGCGGAAAGCCTTGCGCAATCGCGGCATAGCCCGCAGGCCCGACAGAGCCTGAGAAGGAAAAGAAAAACCATAGGAAGGCCATGACCCAAAAATTACTCGGCCCAAACATCAGTATGGCC
>CAMCHA010000366.1 GCA_945874515.1 Asaia bogorensis | reverse complement strand
ATAGTGACAGCGATAAAGCTGAACAAAAAGCGCGCCCACATGAGCTGCGGCACCGCGAAACTGAGCGTCAACAGCTTCAGCAGCGTATCCATGGCGACAAAGAGTGCCAGCGCCAAAAGCTGCAGCAGGACGCCGGCAAGAACAGTATTCATGGCTGCCCTGTAGCCCGGTTGCTCACATAAAAAACGGGATGACCGCAAGGCAGTCACCCCGTATTGCGTGTAACTGGAAAGGTGTCTCAGGCCGCGTCTTCGCGGCGTTCCTTCTCGCGCGGCTTCACATAGGCAATGGCGGCATGTTCTGCGCAATACGGCTTGCCGGACATGGGATCACCCTCACAGAAGCGGAAATCCGAGGTTCCGGGCTCCCCAATCGGCCAGCAGCAGCTGCGCGACCCACCAAGGCGCGGGCGCGGTGGCGCTGGGTTGCGTAGGGCGGCCGGGGGAGGCGCGACCAGCACCACGGGCGCGGCCTGTGGCGCCGGGGCCTGCGGGCGCATGACCGGCGCGCTGGGCATTGGCCGGGCGACAGGCGCCTGACGGGGCGGGCGCGGGCTAGGCGTAGTGCGCCTTTCCTGCGGGTCACGCCGGATCGGGCTTGGCCGGGAAGACAGGTTCAACCGATGCGCCTTGCCCACCACGGCATTTTTTGAAATGCCCATGCGGCGGCCGATTTCCGCCGTCGAAAGCCCTTCGGCCCAGAAGGCGCGCAGCCGCTCAATCGCTTCTTGCGTCCAATCCATGAAGGAACTCCCCGTTGATCACTTCGACACAAGATACGGTAGGGAAAAGGGGCTGGACACACAAGTTCTATGAAGCGTCGCGCCAAAGAAATCTGTGGAAAACCCCCGATTCGCCCTTGCCAGCGGGGTTTCTGGGGGCTCCGATGGGGCATGGAGACAGGCTTTTCAGGCGCGACTCGGCGGCTTTCCCGTGACTAGGGGCGCGCAGAGGCTGCGCGACATCCTCGCCCTCGCGGCGCCAACCAGCTTGTTGGCGGCGACGCAGGTTGTGGCGCAACTGATCGAGCCCTGGCTTGCGGCGCGGCAGGGCCAGGCGGCTTTGGCGGGCTGGGCGGTGGTGCTGCCTTTCACGCTGCTACTTTCCCAAATGTCGGCCGGCGCCATGGGGGGAGGCGTGGTCTCCGCCATTGCGCGCGCCTTGGGCGGCGGGAAGCGGGATGAAGCGGCGGCGCTGGCGGCCCATGCGCTGATCATTGCTTGCGCGGGGGCGGCGCTTTTCGCCCTACCTTTTCTGTTGTTTCCACGCGCGATCCTGGGCCTGATTGGCGGCGTGGGGGCGGCCGAGGCCGGCGGCGCCTATGCCGCCTGGACTTTCGGTGCCGGCGCGCTGCCGGCCTGGATGGCCAATACCTTGGCTTCCATCCTGCGCGGTGGCGGGCGCCATGCCCTGGCGGCGCGGGGCGTGGTTGGGGGCTGGCTGATCTTTCCGCCGCTTGCCTGGTTTTTCATGGAACCGCTCGGGCTCGGCTTGCCCGGTGCCGGCATGGCCTTCGCGCTCAGCATGAGTGTTTCCGCGCTGATCATGGCGTTCGTGGTGCTGCGCGGAGGTGCCGGGTTTGTGCCGGATTTTCGCGCGCCGCTCAGCCGCGCGCTGTTTGGGCGCATTCTGGCGGTGGGGCTGGTTGCCTGCGTGATGGCGACGCTGGCCAATCTGGCCACCATCCTGGTGACGGCGCGCATCGCCGCTTATGGGCCGGCGGCGATTGCGGCCTATGGCATTTCAGCGCGCATGGAATTCCTGATGATCCCACTGGCTTTTGGCATAGGCTCGGCGCTAACCGCCCTGGTCGGGCGCGCGGTTGGCGCGGGCGATTGGGAGGAAGCGCGGCGCATCGCCTGGACGGGTGGCGCCTTGGCCTTTGCGGTGACGGGCGTCATCGGCTTTGGCATTGCCCTTTTCCCCGCCCAGGTGGCGGCGGCCTTCGCGAGTGACGCGGCGGTGGCGGCGATTGCGACGGACGCGCTGGCGATCATCGGCTGGGCCTTACCTGGTTTCGGCCTGGGCATGGCGCTTTACTTTGCTGCCATGGGGGCAGGGAGGATGCGCTGGCCGGTGCTGGCGGCAGTCACGCGTGTGGCGCTTGCCGTTCTGGGGGGCGCTTTGCTGATGGATATGGCGGGGCTTGGGCTGACGGGGCAATTCATTGCCGTGGCGCTTGGCATTACTGCTTATGGGCTGATTTGTGCGCTCGCCGTGCGGCCAGGGGTTTGGCCGGGCAAAATCTAACCGCCCCTTCACGCGCGGGGCGCTGCGCGCTACCTCTCCGCACTTCGAAAACGTGGACCCGATGGGCGAAACATGACCAGCAGCAATGATATCCGTGCGACCTTCCTGGATTACTTCCGCCGCAATGGCCATGAAATCGTGGAAAGCAGCCCGCTGGTGCCGCGCAATGATCCGACGCTGATGTTCGCCAATTCCGGCATGGTGCAGTTCAAGAATGTCTTCACCGGCCAGGAAAAGCGCCCCTATTCCCGCGCTACCTCGGCGCAGAAATCTGTCCGCGCCGGGGGCAAGCATAATGATTTGGATAATGTCGGCTATACCGCACGGCATCACACGTTTTTCGAAATGCTCGGCAATTTCTCCTTTGGGGATTACTTCAAGGACCAGGCCATTCCCTATGCCTGGGAATTGCTGACCAAGGATTTCGCGCTGCCGAAGGACCGGCTGCTGGTGACGGTCTATTCAGAAGATGAAGACGCCGCCACCATTTGGAAAAAGGTCGCTGGGATCGGCGATGATCGCATCATCCGTATCCCGACTTCCGACAATTTCTGGCGCATGGGCGATACCGGTCCCTGCGGCCCCTGTTCTGAGATTTTCTTCGATCATGGCGACAAGATTTTCGGCGGTCCGCCAGGCAGCGCCGATCAGGATGGGGACCGCTTCATCGAAATCTGGAACCTGGTTTTCATGCAGTTCCTGGAAGAACCCGCCGGCACGCGTAACCCGCTGCCGCGGCCTTCAATTGATACCGGCATGGGGCTGGAACGCTTCGCCGCCATTCTGCAAGGCAAGCACGACAATTACGACACGGACACTTTGCGTGCGATTATCCTAGCCAGTGCGGAAGCCACCAGCCAAGACCCGGATGGGCCGTTCCGGTCGAGCCATCGCGTGGTGGCAGACCATTTGCGCGCCGGCGCCTTTCTGCTTGCCGATGGCGTGCTACCTTCCAATGAAGGCCGCGGCTATGTGTTGCGCCGCATCCTGCGCCGCGCCATGCGCCACGCGCATATGATGGGATCGCGTGAGCCCTTGATGCATCGCATCCTGCCTTCGCTGATACGGCAAATGGGCACGGCCTATCCGGAATTGGTGCGCGCCGAGGGTTTGATTGCTGAGACGCT
>CAMCHA010000365.1 GCA_945874515.1 Asaia bogorensis | reverse complement strand
GAGGCAGAAAAGCATCAGGCGCGGCTGGACCTGGCGGTATCGCGCTGCGTTGAAAACGGGCTTGGCTTTGTGTTTGTGAACCAAGTGGGCGGCCAGGATGAGCTGGTGTTTGAAGGCGCATCCTTTGTGATGAATGCTGATCGTTCCCTGGCCCATGTGATGCCTATGTTCGCTGAGGGGCTGCGCATCACTGAATGGCGCCGCAATGGCAGCAAACTGGTCTGCGCGCCAGGTGAGATCGCGCCTGCCTTGCCGCGGCTGGAACAAATCTATGGCGCCATGGTGCTGGGGCTTCGTGACTACGTAAACAAAAACCGCTTCCCGGGCGTGGTGCTTGGCCTTTCCGGCGGCATTGATTCCGCCATTTCAGCGGCGGTGGCGGTGGATGCGCTGGGCGCGGATCGGGTGCGGGCGGTGATGATGCCATCGCCCTATACCAGCATTGAAAGCCTGGAAGATGCTGCCGAATGCGCGCAGCTTTTGGGCATTCGCTATGAGAATATCGCCATTGGCCCAGCGATGGAGGCTTTCGCGGGGATGTTGGCGCCAGCCTTTGGCAATCGCGCGCCCGATATCACGGAAGAAAATCTGCAATCGCGCATTCGTGGTGTCACGTTGATGGCGCTGTCGAACAAGTTCGGCGATATGCTGCTGACCACGGGCAATAAAAGTGAAATGAGCACCGGCTATGCCACCATCTACGGCGACATGTGCGGTGGCTATTCCGTGCTGAAGGATGTGTACAAGACCACGGTTTTTGCCTTGTCTTGGTGGCGGAACGAAAACCAATCGGCGATTGGCCTTGGCCCCAAGGGGATGGTCATGCCCGAACGCGTCATCACCAAACCACCCAGCGCCGAATTGAAGCCGGATCAGAAAGATCAGGACAGCTTGCCGCCTTATGAAGTGCTGGACGCCATTCTGGAAGGGCTGGTGGAAGGCGAAAAATCTGTGGATGCGCTGGTGGCGGATGGGTTTGATCGCGCCTTGGTGCTGCGGGTTTGGCGCTTGCTGGACCGCGCCGAATATAAGCGCCGCCAGGCACCACCCGGCGTGAAGATCACGCCGCGCGCCTTTGGGCGGGATCGGCGCTACCCCATCACCAATGGCTTCACGGCGTTGATTTCATGAGCGCTGAAATGGACCCCAAGCTTTTTGGTGCCGATGACCTGACGGTGCGCATCATGGATTTATCCGGCGCCAATGGCAGTGACCCGGTGGAAGAAGTGCGTGGGTTTTTGACCATCGAACACGCCAATGCCTTTGCGCGGCGCTATGTGCGGGATTCTGTGGAACGCTGCCGCGCGCCCGGGCTGGATGCCAAGGCCGTGTTGGATGCCTGGTTTGCCTTTGGCGAGGATGCGGAAGTGGTCGGTGCTGCGGAGAATGGTTGGGTGAGTGGCAGTGAATTAAAAGGTTTTGCCGAAACGCCCGTGCGTGATTCGGAAGAACGCAATTGGCGCATGCTCGACCCGCGCCGCGATGAAGAGTCTGAGGACGCGGCATGAAGCTCCGTTTTGCCCCTTCGCCCACCGGGCTTTTGCATGTTGGCAATGCGCGCGTGGCGCTGGCCAATTGGCTGCTGGCGCGCCGCCATGGCGGGGAATTCCTGCTGCGCCTGGATGATACGGATACCGAACGTTCCCGCGCGGAATATGCGGAAGCGATTGAAGAAGACCTGACCTGGCTCGGCCTGCCCTGGGATGGGCTGGTGGCGCAATCAACCCGGCTTGATCGCTATGCCTTGGCGGCTGAAAAGCTGAAGGCTGCAGGCCGGCTTTATCCCTGCTTCGAGACTGAGGAAGAACTCGCCTACAAACGCGAACGCCGCCGGCGCGAAGGCAAGCCGCCGCTGTATGATCGCGAAGCGCTGAAAATGACGGCCGAGCAATTGGAACGCGCCTTGGCCAATGGCAAGCAGCCCTATTGGCGTTTCAAGCTTTCCATGCGCTCGGTTTCCTGGCGCGATCAGGTTTTGGGTGATCGCAGCGTGAAGCTTTCGGCGATATCAGACCCGGTGCTGATCCGCGCCGATGGGTCGCCGCTTTACACCTTCACGTCAGTGGTTGATGATCTGGAAATGGGCATCACCCATATCATCCGCGGTGAGGATCACGTCACCAATACCGGCATTCAAATTGATATTTTTGAAGCGCTGGGCGGCAAGCAGGGCGCGCTGGCCTTCGGGCATTTGCCGCTGCTGACGGATGCCGAAGGGGGCGCGCTGTCCAAGCGCTTGGGCTCCATTTCACTCCGGCATTTGCGGAAAGATGGCATCGAACCGGCGGCTTTGGTGGGGTATTTGGCGGCGCTTGGCACTTCCAATGATCCGGTGGCGGGGATGCCCGCTGATCTTGCGCCTGCCTATGATCTTGGGAAGGTCTCCCAATCCACCGCGCGCTTCGATCCGCGGCATATGCTCGCACTCAATCGCAAGCTTCTGCATGGCGTCGCCTTTGATGCGGTGAAGGACAGGCTACCGGAAGGCGCGGATGAGGCTTTCTGGCTCGCGGTGCGGGGCAATCTGGATTTGCTGCGCGAAGCCAAGCCCTGGTTCGATGTGGTGCGCGGCACCATTGTGCCGCCCGTGCTGGAAGGGGAAGAAGATTTCCTCCGCGCTGCCCTGGATGTCATGCCCGCTGAACCTTGGGACACCACCACCTGGAGTGCCTGGACCAGTGCGATCAAGGTCAGCACCGCCCGGAAGGGCAAGGCGCTATTCCTGCCCATGCGTTTGGCGCTGACGGGTGAAGAACACGGGCCTGATATCGGCACCATGCTGCCGCTCATTGGGCGCGATAAAGCCGCGACGCGCCTTAAGATTGCGGCGGGTAGCTGAGCCATGGCCGAGCTTTTCCTGCATGACAGCGCAGTGCGCACAAAACGGCGCTTTGATCCGCTCGATCCCCAGCATGTGAAGCTCTATGTCTGCGGCCCGACAGTTTATGATCTGGCGCATCTGGGCAATGCGCGTCCGGTGGTGGTGTTTGATGTTTTGGCGCGGCTGTTACGCCGGCTTTATCCGCGCGTTACCTATGCGCGCAACATCACGGATGTGGATGACAAGATCAATGCGCGTGCGCGCGAAAGCGGTGAGCCCATTGCCGCCATCACCGCGCGCACGACCGAAGATTTCCACGCCGATATGGCGGCGCTTGGGGCGCTGCCGCCGGATGTAGAACCGCGCGCCACCGGCCATATCGCGGAAATGATCGCGCTGATCGAACGCCTGATCGCCAATGGCCATGCCTATGCCGCCGATGGCCATGTGCTGTTCTCGGTTCCGTCCTTCGCCAATTACGGCAAGCTCTCCGGCCGATCACCGGATGAATTGCTGGCCGGCGCGCGGGTGGATGTGGCGCCCTATAAGCGCGATGCCGGTGATTTCGTGCTGTGGAA
>CAMCHA010000364.1 GCA_945874515.1 Asaia bogorensis | reverse complement strand
CCCGGAATCCTCCCCGAAACCCTGTGAAAGGCCGGGCAATTCCGCCTGCAAGGCTTCACTTTGGCAGGAAGCTTACCGGGGCAGCTTGGGCGAATCCTGGCCGCGCCCCAACCAGCGCAGCACGGCAAACCCCGCCAGCATGATGAAGGCAACATGCCCGAAGGCGAGGCCCCAGGCCGCCACGCCATCGCCGCCCGCTAAATCCAGCACCACGCCGGCCAGCAACGGCCCGACAAAGCCCCCCGCATAGCCGAACATGCTATGCAGCCCCATGGTCGCACCGCGCAGTGCCGGGTCCGCCGCCTGCACTGTGCCTGCGGTCAGCGCCGAACTATCCAGATAAATCGCCGCATTCCAGAGAACGACAAAAAGCAGCACCACCCAAGGTGAGGCGCCGAAACCAAACCCCACAACCAGGGAAAGCGCCGCGCCGGAGAGCATGGCCAGCGCCACAATCCTGTCCCGCCCAAGGCTCTCGGCCAGGCGGTTCCCGATGAGCGAACTCGCAATGCCCACCAACCCCGCGAGGGTAAACAGCACGGTCGGTCCCGGCAGCCATGCTGGCGGTGCCTGGATGGCGAAGCTCGCCGTCAGGAAGGCAACGGCCCAGGCGCGCAGTACGGCCATTTCCAGCGTGTGCACGGTGTAGCCCGCGATCCAGGCCATGGCGCGGCGATTGCCGAAAACCGGGCGGAAATCCAGCAAGCCGCGTGGTGCCGCGCTTTTGGGCGGCGGCGCATCAGGCAGGATCAGCATGGCAATGGCGAAGGCGCCACTCGCCGCTAGCCCCGCCACGAGAAATGCAAAGCCCGGGCCCACCAGCGCATCACAAAGCCCGGCCAAGGCGAAGGAAGCGGCGCCCGCAATCCCCACCCCCGCCGCATGCCAGGCGACAGCGCGCGATTGCGCCACGCCGGCCAGCGGATCAGCGATGGATTTCAGGCCAGGCATATAGGCCCCGGCCCAGCCAATCCCGGCGAGCGCGCGAAAGAACAGCCCGCTCCAGAAGCCGTCGGCGAAAAAGGCAAAGCCCAGATGCGCCAGCGCCGTGGCCCCGGTGCCGATCAGATAAATCCGCCTGGCGGGTACGCGGTCTGTCAGCGAAAGCAGCACCGGCACCGCGGGCACATAGGCCGCGAAAAAAACGCCAATCAGCCAGCCCGCTTCGGTGGCGGAGAGCGACCAGCGGGCCATCATCTCCGGCAACAACGCGGGCAGGGTGAAGGCGCCGATTTGCGTCAGGATTTGCGCCGTGACCATGGCCACAACGAAACCCCGGCTGCCGGGGGACAGGGTCATGGCGGGATTAGGCCGCAAATTACCCCCCTCGCAAAGCCCGGCTTGATCGCTGGCGCGCCGCGCCCGATGTTACGTTGAAGTGATTGAGGGAGGACGCAATGCGTATGGTCGAAACCCCGGAAGCGCTCTGGGCGCTGATCGGGCAGGAATTGGGTGCCAGTGATTGGCTGGAAGTCACGCAGGATTTGATTGATCGCTTCGCCGAGGTGACGGGCGATCATCAATGGATCCATGTGGATGTGGAACGCGCCAAACGCGAAATGCCCGGCGGCAAGACCATCGCGCATGGCTATCTGCTGCTGTCACTTTTGCCCAAGCTTGGCGCTGGCATCTACAAGCTTTCCTGGCCCACACGCTCCATCAATTACGGCAGCGACAAGGTGCGCATCGTCAATCCGGTCAAGGCCGGCGCGCGCATCCGGCTGCGGCAAAGCCTGGTTGCGGTGGAAGATGGCGCGCCCGGCGCGCATCGCATCACCGTGCGCCAGACGCTAGAAATCGAGGGCGAGGCAAAGCCCGCCATGATCGCGGATACCATCCGCATGTCCTTCACCTGAAACGAAAAGGAGCCCGCAATGAAACTCACCTGGTTTGGCCATTCCGCCTTTCGCCTGGAATTCGGCAAGTCGGTTGTGATGATTGACCCCTTCCTGACCGGCAATCCCGCCTTTGGCCGCGATGCGGAAGCAGCCAGCGCGGGGGCGACGCATGTGCTGCTGACCCATGGCCATGCCGATCACATCGGCGATAGCGCTGCCATCTGCAAACGCACCGGCGCGAAGCTTGTCACCAATTATGAACTCGCCATGTGGCTCGGCAAGCAGGGCGTCACGGCGCTGGACCCCATGAATACAGGCGGCACCACGGATCAAGGTGAATTCACCGTCACGCTGACGCAGGCTTTCCATTCATCGGCTGAGGTTGATGCCAATGGCGTTTTCCAATGCCTTGGCATGCCGAATGGCATTGTGGTGACGCCGAAGGACAAGATGGAACCGACTGTCTATCACATGGGTGACACCGATATCTTTTCAGACATGGCGCTGATTGATGAGCTTTATGCGCCAACCGTTGCGCTGGTGCCGGTGGGTGATCGCTTCACCATGGGCCCTCGCGCCGCGGCGCTTTCGGTGAAGCGCTATCTGCGCAATGTCACCACCGCCATCCCCTGCCATTACGCCACCTTCGGCATGCTGCTGCCGGATGCCAAGGGTTTTGAGGCCGAGATGGTCGGCGCCAAGGCCAAGGTGTTGATCCCGGAAAAGGGCAAGGCGGTCAGCCTGTAACCAGGCAACCGCAGGCGGGCGTAAGAATCGGGCGCCGCTTCTTTGGGTTCAAGGCAATGAAGCGCACCATGATTCTGATCAATCTATGCGCGTCCGTTTTTCTATAGGGTAGTTGCAAAGTGCATCGTGCGATGATGTCATGCTGAAGGGAACTGATGATGCGGTTTGACAGACGCGTGTTTCTCACCGGACTGCTGGGTCTTGGTGCATGTTCCGGTACGCCGCCGGAAGTGGCCATATTGCCGGAATTCAGAGGCTTCCTTTCGATTGATCCCGTGCGCTATTCAATCGAACAGGGCGCCGATATGCTCAACCATCGAGGGCGCCTAACGGGCCAGCCCTGGGAAGTGGCGCGCCTTGTTCAAGCGTTGGAATTCCTGGCGGTGGAATTGCGCAATGGGTCACGTTCAAATGTGATGCTGCCCATGGCACAGATTGCGGTGCCGGCAGCGCGACCTGAATGGCGCCAGGCTTTTGGCATCGCGGGCGATGCGCGCGCTCAGGAGGTGATTGATAGCCTCTCTGAAATGCGCAGCGCCTTTACGGCGCGCAGCCCCGCAGCTGCGGCGGCCGCCTTGCGCGCGCCATTGTTTACCCCGGGCGGGCAAGAAACGCTCAATCGTTTCGGTAATCCGCCCGCCCTGCCACGTACCACCCGCGCCATGCTTGATGCGCGCCAGGAATTGGCCTCGCAGAGTTTTGAGCGGCGCTCGGGCCAAAGCTTTATCGTGCCGCTTGCGCGTGTCGAAAATGCTCCGAGTGGCGGCCGCGCCGTAGTGATGGGCTGAAAAGAACCCACGCGCGGCGCGCCCTTCAGCCAGGCGCGAT
>CAMCHA010000363.1 GCA_945874515.1 Asaia bogorensis | reverse complement strand
GGATTTCAATGAGGTGGTGGCCTGGATCAAGGCCAATCCGGGCAAATTTGCCTATGCCTCGGCCGGCGTTGGCGCCATCACGCATCTGATCATGGAAGATATGGGCGCACGACTTGGGCTTGATATGTTGCATGTCCCCTATCGCCAGACCACGAATGCGATGACGGATCTCATGGCAGGGCGCGTTCATGCTCGCTGCCTTGGCCTGCCGGAAGGCGAGCCATTACGGCAGACACAAAGCGTGCGCCCCGTGGCGGTCACCACCGTGGAACCGCGCCCCGAATGGCCCGGCGTGCCCACCATGGGCCAGACCATCCCGGGCTTTGAGGGATCAAGCTATTTCGGCCTGGCCGTGCCCGCCCAAACCCCGCGCGAGATTGTGGTCAGGCTCAATACCGCGCTGCGAGAGGCTTTGGCGGATGAAAAGGTGCGCGCCGCCTATAAGCGCGTGGGCGCAGATCCGGCTGAGCCCGCCGCGCCCGAGGTTTTCGCGGCACGTGCCAAGCGCGATGGCGAACGCTGGGCGCCGCTGATCCGCCGGCTCAATTTGGTGGCGGAGTAAAAACCCCGGCGAAAAGGGGGCTGCCCGTCACGCGCGGCTGCGCTAGACTTAACGCGTGAATATCCTGGCACCCCCCCAGCCGCGGCTGGATATTGATATCGCCTTCGACCTTATCTGCCCCTGGTGTTACCTGGGCGTTAGGCGGTTGCGGCGCGCCCTCCGCGCTCGGCCAGATATCATCCCAGAGCTTTTGTGGCGGCCATTTTTGCTCAATCCCGATATTCCACCGAATGGCGTTTCCCGCGCGGAATTCATCGCGCGCAAATTCGGTGGTGAGGATCGTGCGCGGCGTCTGCAAAATGCGCTGACTGAGCTTGGCCGGGCCGAGGGGATCGGTTTTCGCTTTGACCTGATGGGACGTGTGCCATCCAGCATCAACGCGCATCGCCTGGTGCGTTATGCAGTGCGGGAAGGCCTGGGCGAGATGATGGTGGAAGCGTTATTTTACGCCTATTTTGCCGATGGCGCCGATATTGGCGATGTGATCCGGCTTGCCACCGTGGCCGGGCGGGTCGGCCTTGACCCACATGCAGTGCTGGCCTTCCTGCGTTCAGGTGAGGAGGCTGAGGCGGTGCATACCGAAAACCTCCGCGCGCATCGGCTTGGGGTCAATGGCGTGCCCTGCTTCATCATTGCGGGGCAGCAAGCCATCGCCGGCGCGCAGGAGCCGGAGGTACTGGAACGGCTGCTGGATGTAGCGCTCCAGCAATATCACATCAGCGAAGGCGATGGCGGCTGAGGCTTGCGCCCCCAGGGCCGGGCGTTTATGAGGACCATCGTCAATGGTGAGGGCGCATAGCTCAGTGGTACGAGCGCCTGCTTGACACGCAGGAGGTCCGTGGTTCAATCCCACGTGCGCCCACCATATCTACCCCTTTAATTCAGAAGCGCGTGCGGAAGCCGATAACCAGGGAATTCGCGCCCTCATAAACGCCGTTATAGGTGCCGAAAATCCCGCTGCGATGCATGTAGCGAACGGCGATTTCCTGGTGAGGCCGGCTCGGCAGGGCGAAAGTAAGTTCAGGCGAGAAGAAATTCAGGAAGTGTGATTGGTTTTGCTCTGGCCGCGCATCTGTGCCGCGTTCAACACGCGGCAGGCGCGTGACGTAATCCGGCCCCATGGATAAGCCGACCGTCGTGTAGACGTAATTGGTCCAGGGAAAGCCATCGTAACGCAGATAGGCGGCGGCCCAGAATTCTCCGCCCTCCGTATCGCCGAAGCGGTAGGCACTGCCCAATTCCGCATCCAGCATGAAGAATTTCCAGAATCGCGCCAGACGATAGCTAACGGCCCCGCCGGCCAGCGTGTCATCGCCCCAGGTCCCGGTCCAAGGCGCGACAATGATATCACGCAGCTTGCCGTCAGCCACCGAAGACCCGAGGAAGGCCATGCCTGCCCAAGGCCGTGCATCGGCCAATGCGCGCGCCTGATCAGCAACGGAAAGGCCCGTTGACGGCGCGGTTTGGGCAAGTGCCGCAGGGGCAAAACCAAGCAGCGCCGCCAGCAGCAAAACAATATGAGCAATGCGATTTAGGGGGGACATTACCAACTCTGTGAACTGTGTGACGGAAACCCTTTACGGTAACGGTCGCGGATGGCAAGCGCCGCCCGAAAAATTTGCCACCGTTACAATGTGGCCCGGTGACTTGTTTCTACGGAATTGGCGCGCCACATCGCGTTTCATGGTCATTCTGCGTCCGTCCTTCCCCCGCAAAGCCATGGGCTGGGCCCTGCTGGCACTTGGCGTGCTCGGCTTGGTGCTGCCCTTCCTGCAAGGCTTTTTGTTCCTGGCTTTCGGTGTATTCGTGCTGCGCGATCAGCATATCTGGGCGGCGCGCCGCTGGGCCTGGGTGGCAGGGCGCTGGCCTCAGATGGTGGGCAAGCTGGAAGCGATGGAAATCAGCATGGCGGCGCGAATGCGCCATTTTGCCAAGCGGCTGCGGCTGCGGGGTTGAATCGCGCTCTGGCCTGAAACGCCCATGCGGCGTAAGGGCCTTTCATGCATCGATTCTGGCTTATCACCGGCGCCTTGGCGGGCTTGATCGCGGTTGGGCTTTCCGCCTGGGCCGCGCATGGGCTGCCCGCAAGGCTGGAACCCGCGCGCATGGCGGCGGTGCAAAACGCGCTGACCATGCAGGGCTGGCATGCGCTGGCCCTATTGATCGCAGGGTCGATGGCCGAAAGGGGTAGGCGGCTTGCCAATTTCGCCGCCGCCGCCTTTCTGGTCGGCATAATCCTGTTCTGTGGCGCGGTCTGGGTGGGCGCGCTTTCCGGCCAATCGCTGGGACCCATCGCACCTTTGGGTGGGATGCTGCTCATGCTCGGCTGGGCCTTGCTGGCCCTGGCGGCGGCACGGCGGTGATCCGCGCTGCCTATCTGGCCGCCGAGGGGTTTGAGGCGGAATTGGCCGAAGAACTCCGCCTGAGCAGCCGGCGCGTGACTGCCTGGCATGGTTGCTTGGCGCTTTCGCCGGACCCGCCGGCGCCGGCGGTTTGGGCTTTGGATGTCTGGACGGATCCGCAGGAATTGCCCGCCCCTTCGGTCAAGGCCGCCGCCGATGCTTTGCGCGCCATCCAGCGCAATTGGTCCCATCTGCCCCTGTTGCATCATCGCCGCAGCACGCTGATCGCCGAACGCCTGCCGCCGGTAAAGGCGCGCCCGCTGGTCTTCCCGGAACCCACGCCGACGGCACCGCTTGGCGCCTGGACCCTGCTGGCGCCGGACCGGATCTTGGCCAGCCCCAGCAAGACCAGCCCCTTCGTGAATGGCGAACCGCGCTTCGTGGAAGACAAAGCCGGCCCCCCTTCCCGCGCCTACCTTAAATTATGGGAAGGCCTGACCCGGCTTGGCCGCCATCCCGGCCCGGGCGACAGTTGCCTC
>CAMCHA010000362.1 GCA_945874515.1 Asaia bogorensis | reverse complement strand
ATCCGGAAATGGCTGGCAAGTATTTGTCCGACATTGCGCGCGGTTGGAATACGGATATCCGCATGGCGGCTGAGCGCCTGCTGCCAGCGGGGCAAATCACCTTCCAGATGGATGAAGCCGATGTGCGCCGCATCATGGCGCATCCCATGTCCGTGATTGGATCGGACGGCATTCCGCATGATGCGCATCCGCATCCGCGGCTTTGGGGAACTTTCCCGCGCGTGCTTGGACTTTATGCGCGCGAATTACGCCTGTTCAGCCTTGAGACTGCCGTCCATAAAATGACAGGCCGCCCAGCGGCGGTCTTCGGCATGGTGGATCGTGGCGTGATCCGCGAAGGCGCTTATGCGGATTTGGTCATGTTCGACCCGGATACAGTGATCGACCGCGCGACTTTCGAAAACCCGAAGCAGGAAAGCGCGGGGATCGAGGAAGTTTGGGCCAATGGCGTTTCCACCTTTGTCGCCGGCAAGGGAGCAACCGGGGAAAAGCCAGGTCGGCTGGTCACGCGGGGTCGGATTTAATCAATTCCACCGCCAGCGCCAATCCGCCCAGGCCACAACCAAACCCGCGAGTGTCAGCGCCAGCCCCGCAGCAAATACCGCAGCGTGGCTTTCATCGGTGGCGCGAAACAGCGCTGCCAGTGCAAAACCAGACACGGCCTGCGCCACGGCAAAGCCTGCCGTCACGCGCACCCAGATCACGCCGGCTAAGGCGCCGGCCCTCTCCCGCGCGGCGGCCAGCGCGACCGTAGTGATGCCAAGCGCGGCAAAGCCGGAAACTAGCCCGAGTGGCACCAGCACCCAAAGCGCCTGAGGCAATGCCAGCGCCAAAGCCACGGTCTGGATCACCATCCAGATAAGGATGGCGCGGCGGCCGCCCCAAAGCTCCACCGCGCGACCTCCCAGCAGGGCGCCGCTGATGCAGCCCAGGCCAAACAGCACCCACATGCCCGCGCCCAATTCCACCCCAAGCCCCCTGCCCCGCGCCGCGAGGTCCGAAAGGTAGAGCATTGGCGGCACCAACCCCGCGCCGGACAGCGCATAGGCGATGGTGATGCCATAAGCCGGCGGGGCGCCGCCTTCTGGCGCGGTTTCCGCCGCTGGCGGGCGCGGCCAATGCGGGCGCATGACCAACCAAAGCAGCAAGACCACGGTCGCAAGCCCAAGCCAGGCGAGCGCTACGCCGCCTTGCAGCAGGACCGGCACCAGCACGGCGCCAAGCGTAATGCCGCCGCCGACACCAAACAGCACCATACCCCCGGCGCGGCCCCTACGGTCTGGCGGCGTTACCGCCTGCACGGAAGGCCCCGCCAAGCCCATCAACATGCCGCCCGAAATGCCAGCAAGGCAGCGCCAAAATCCAAGCCAGGCCAAGCCGCCATGCCAGGCGCAAGCGGCAAATGCCAACACCGCGAATGCCATGCCAACATCCAGCGCACGCGGCACGGTAATGCGCCGCGCCACGGCGCGCGCCGCCCCAACCCCGATCAGATAACCCGTCAGGTTAAGCGCACCGAGCAGTCCTGCCTCTGCACCATCCACCCAGCCAGCCGCGACCATGGCGGGAAACAGCGGCACATAGGCAAAGCGCGCGAGCCCAATCCCCGTGCAGGTAGCCGCCGTGCCGGAAAGCGCGGTGAGCGTCGCGGGTGTCACGCTGGCAAGTCAGGCCGCCGCTTGACCCACCCCGCCGCCTGTTCATAGGCCTGAGCGATGCGCAGCAGCATGGCTTCCGCGTAACTCCGCCCGATCAATTGCAACCCAAGCGGCAGGCCGGAAGCACCAAAACCGCAGGGCAGTGCCAGCCCCGGATGGCCAGTGGCGTTAAAGGGGCCGGTGATGGGGTGAGATCGGCGGAACGGCCCCTCATCCACATCCACCACGCGCGGCGCGGCGGTGGGATTGCCGGCGCATAAAATCGCATCACAGCCGGCCAGAACCGCATCCACCTCAGCGGTGATTATCCGGCGCAGGCGCTGCGCCTGGACATATTCGCCACCCGTGACGAAAGCGCCCATCATCAGGCGTTCGCGCGTGACACGGCCATAATCCTGCGGGCGGGTGCGGAGCCATTTGCCATGAATAGCGAAACCCTCTGCCAATAGGATGGTTTGAATACAGGCATCCATGCGCTGCTTGCTGGGCAGCACCACGTCAACAATCGTCGCACCCAGCGCGCGCCATTGCTCGGCGGCTGCATCCACCGCGGCCATCATTTCCGCATCAACGCCCGCTTCAATATCGTAAGCGCGCGCCCGTCCGATGGTCAGCCCCGCAACGCCCTTCTGCAAATCGGCACTGTAATCAGGCACGGCTTCGCTTGCGGAGCCAGGATCACCCGGATCATACCCAGCCAGCACCTGCATCGCCAAAGCGCAATCTTCCACCGTGCGGGTCAGCGGCCCGGCATGATCAAGTGTGAAGGAAAGCGGCACCACACCGCGGCGGCTGATCACGCCATAGGTCGCTTTCATTCCAACCAAGCCGCAGAAGGTGGCGGGAAGGCGGATGGAACCGCCCGTATCGCTCCCCATGGCAAGCCCGACCATGCCAGAGGCCACCGCAACCGCTGAACCGCTGCTTGACCCGCCCGCGAAATGCGCGGTGTTCCAGGGGTTCTTCGCATTGGGAAAGGGCAGCAGATCGGTGGGCCCACCGCGGGCGAATTCATGCGTGGAAAGCTTGCCGAGCAACACCATGCCGGCCGCTTCCAGCTTGGCGGTGGTGGTGGCGTCTTCCTTTGCCACATTGTCAATCAGTAGCTTGGAATGCGCTGTAGTACGGACCCCCGCCACATCATAGATATCCTTGAGCGCATACGGAATGCCATGCAGCGGCCCGCGCTTTTTGCCGGCCTTGATTTCGGCTTCTGCCGCCGCCGCCGCGCGGCGCGCGCGATCTGCGGTGAGGGTAATGAAGGCATTAAGCTTGGGGTCAAGCGCTGCAATCCGCGCGAGTGCAGCTTCCGTCAGCGCCACCGGGGAAAGCGTACCGGCGACAATCGCGGCTGAGGCTTCGGTGACGGAGGGGATCGGCCCGATCATCTTGGACCTGCCGGCTGCGTCAAACCAAATGCCGGCTCAGTCGCCAAGGGCATGGGCTCATTGAAAAGCTTCCGCATCTCACACCAAGCGCGGAAGCCTTCCATCATGGCCGCGCGGCGTTCTGGCGGCACAACCACACCGGCGCGCGCCAGCGCGATATCGAATTCGGCGTCGGGGTCGGGTTCGGGCATGGTGCTCTCCAGCAATCAAACCTAGGGAAGGTGGGTCGAAGCGTCCTCTGCCCACCCATAAGCGTCAAGCACGAAAAAGGGCGCCGGCTTGCGACCGGCGCCCCTTCACTGCGTGATGGATCGGAACCTCAGATCAACTCGAAGCGATCCAGCATCATCACTTTGTTCCAGGCAGCCACGAAATCCTTCACGAATTTCGCCTGATTGTCGTCCTGCGCATA
>CAMCHA010000361.1 GCA_945874515.1 Asaia bogorensis | reverse complement strand
CAGATACCGATGCAACCCAAAGGTCCAAGCAAGCGCCACCAGAACAACAACCGCCAAAGGCGCCACAAACCGGCGCCATGCTGCACCTGGCTTCAATGGCGTTCGTAGATCAACCGCGCGCGGATCGTGCCCGGCAATTCGCGAAGCTCAGCCAGAATCTCCTCGGCCTCCTTCCGCGCCTCGGCACTGTCAATCACCAGATAGCCGATATCGCCCGCCGTCTGCAGAAACTGCGCCGAGATGTTCAAGCTGCGCC
This sequence comes from Asaia bogorensis, assembly GCA_945874515.1. Taxonomy (GTDB): domain Bacteria; phylum Pseudomonadota; class Alphaproteobacteria; order Acetobacterales; family Acetobacteraceae; genus Neoroseomonas; species Neoroseomonas bogorensis_B. Next base: position 3,208 of record CAMCHA010000361.1, on the reverse strand, counting down.
GCCCGAAAATCTCATTGATGCGCGAAAGCATACCAGGCGTATCCCGATGCGCATGAGTCCAACGCGCACCCGATGGCCGCGCCGGCAATTGCACCTGCGGGAAATTCACCGCGCCAAACGTCGCCGCCGTGTCGGAAAAATCAATCAACTTGCGCACCACTTCCTGGCCGATGCGCGATTGCGCTTCCCCGGTGCTGCCGCCGATATGCGGTGTCAAAATTGCATTCGGAAGTCCCTGCAAGGGGGAAACAAACGCCTCCCCATTGCGCGATGGCTCCACGGGGAAAACATCCACCGCCGCGCCCAACACATGGCCATCCTTCATCGCACGCGCGAGTGCTTCCAGATCCACCACCGTGCCGCGCGCATTATTCACGAAAACAGCGCCCGGCTTCATGGCGCGAATCGCGGCTTCTCCGATCATGCCCATGGTCTCGGCGGTTTCGGGCACATGCACCGTCACGGCATCGGATCCGGCAAGCAGCGCATGCAGGCTCGGCATGGGCTGCGCATTGCCATGCGGCAGCTTGGTCGTGTGATCAAAATAGATCACGCGCATGCCAAAGGCTTCCGCCAACACCGAAAGCTGCGCACCGATATTGCCATAGCCGATGATGCCCAGCGTCTTGCCACGCACTTCCCAGCTATTGGCGGCGGATTTGTCCCATTCCCCGCGATGCGCGGCATTGGATTTCGGGAAGATGCCGCGCATCATCATAATGATTTCGCCAAGCGTCAGTTCCGCAACCGACCGCGTATTGGAAAACGGAGCATTGAATACCGGAATGCCGCGCGCCGCCGCCGCTTCCAACGCCACCTGATTGGTGCCGATACAAAAGCAGCCAATGGTGATCAGCCGATCCGCCGCCGCCAGCACTTCTTCCGTCACTTGGGTGCGGGACCGGATGCCCAGCACATGCACGCCCTTCAGCGCGCGCGCCAGCACAGCGCCATCCAGCGCCTTGGTTTCGCGTTTGACGGAACGATAGCCAGCGTCGGCCAGCAGCTCGACAGCGCTATCGGAAATACCCTCAAGCAACAGGATCTTGATCTTGTCCTTGGGGAGGGAGAGGCGGGTGGGGCTCATGGCGGCCGGTTCCTGCGCCTCATTCGGCCCGGTTTCAAGGGTAAATCCGCCCCGCGCGGCTTAGCCCTTGCCGTAATCGCATCTTGCGACGCATTGTGGCGCTGCAACATAAGCCTTTTGCCTGGGAACACCGATGGATTTCGCCGCCCTTTTCGAATGGGTCAACCTGGCCATACGCTGGCTGCACCTGATCACGGGCATCGCCTGGATCGGGGCGTCCTTCTATTTCATCGCGCTCGATAATCAGCTTGACCCGCCGGCGGATAAAAACCCCCTGGTGCGCGGCGAGCAATGGGCGATCCATGGCGGGGGTTTCTATTACAAGCGCAAATACCTATTGGCGCCAGAAAAGCTCCCGGAAAAGCTCCATTGGTTCAAATGGGAAGCCTATTGGACCTGGATCAGCGGCTTTGCGCTTTTCGTGCTGATCTATTGGGGCCAGGCATCAAGCTATTTGATTGACCCCACCGTCATGCCCATGACGCCTTGGCAGGCTATTGGCATCAGCGCCGCCATGCTGGTGGGCGGCTGGGTTGCCTATGATCTGGTCTGCCGATCCACGCTTGGGGAAAATGAGGCGCTTTTAGGCGTGATCGGCGCCGTGGCTTTGGCGGTGGTGGCTTATGTCTCCTGCCAGATTTTCTCGGGCCGAGGCGCTTTTTTGCAGGTGGGCGCCATGACCGGCACCATCATGGTCGCCAATGTCGCCATGGTGATCATCCCGGGCCAGCGCAAAATGGTCGCGGCGATGAGCGCCGGCGCCACGCCTGACCCGAAATATGGCCGCTGGGGCAAGCAAAGGAGTGTGCATAACACCTACCTGACGCTGCCCGTAATTTTCATCATGATCTCGCCCCATTACCCCATGACCTGGCAGCACCCGCTGAATTGGCTGATCCTGCTGGTGATTGGCCTGGCCGGCGCCTTGGTGCGGCAATTCTTCGTGCTGCGCCAAAAGGGACAAAACGCCCTTTGGCTGCCCGCCGGCGCTGTGACGGCCATGGTCGCGGCCTTCTTCATCGTGCAATCAGGCAAGCAAGATTACGCGAGCGCTGAGGTGCCAGCCTTCACCGAGGTTCAGGCCATCGTCGCCGCGCGCTGCGCCAACTGCCACGCTGCGAAGCCGAGTTTTGAGGGCATTGCGGTGGCCCCCAAGGGCGTGATCATGGAAACCCCGGCGCAAATCCGCCGCTGGGCGGCTTCCATGCGCCAACAGGTGCAGACCGAAGCCATGCCCCCCGGCAATATGACCGAAATCACCGCCGAGGAACGCGCCAAGCTGATCGCCTGGGTCGCCGCCGGCGCGCCCGTGGATTGAAGGAAAACACCATGGCCCGCAGCGGACCCGGTTCCCTTTCGACGCATGTGCTGAACACGGCTGATGGCATCCCGGCTGAAGGCATGGCGGTGGAGCTTTGGCGCATGGACCCCGCGCCGGTGCTTGTGGTGTCGCGGCGCACCAATGCCGATGGCCGCACCGATGGCCCGATGATGTCCCAGGCGGATTTCATCCCCGGCCGCTATGAATTGCGCTTCGCGGTGGCCGCGTATTTCAGCGCCCGCAGCCAGGGGGCGGACCTGCCCTATTTGGATGTGGTGACCCTTGCGGTCGGGCTTTCGGCGGATCAGGGGCATTACCATGTGCCGCTGCTTTGTTCGCCTTGGAGTTACGCGACCTATCGGGGGTCTTGAGAAAGCTTGGCCCTGTCATAGCAGATTCATTTGACGAATCATTTAACGCAAGGCAGGTGAAGCCATGCTTAGACGCTCCATCCTTGCAAGCCTTTTAGCCTCGCCAGCTTTGGCCCAGACGCCTGAACGCGCGCTGCGCCTGATCATCGCTTTCCCGCCCGGCGGCAGCACCGATATCCTGGGACGCTTGATCGCGCCCCGCATGGGCGAAGTGCTGGGCGCCGTGGTCACCCCAGAAAATCGCAGCGGCGCTTCGGGCGCGGTAGGCGCGGGGTTTGTCGCGCAGGCCGCGCCGGATGGGGCGACAATTCTGCTCGATTCCGGCGGACAATCCGTCAATCCCTTTCTGATGCGCGGGCTTGGCTTTGATTATGTGCGGGACCTCACGCCCGTCACGCTGCTCGCCACCCTGCCGCTCATTCTGATCAC
>CAMCHA010000360.1 GCA_945874515.1 Asaia bogorensis | reverse complement strand
GGGATCGCGCCGGGCGTCGTGTCAAAACTATTCATGCCCCCTTATAGCGCGCCGCCGGGCAAAAGCCCCCTGGGGATTACGGGGATGCTGGGGATTGCCGAAAGAAAATGCGCGGTCACGGCAGATAGGCCGGGCCTTACTCCACCGTGCCGCGCAGTCCATCCAACCAGGGGTAGGCACCGGGCATCAACGAATGATTGCAGGGTAGCACTTGCACCGGCGCTCTTTCACCCCGTACGGCCGCCGCCCTGCGCATTTCCCGCCCCTTGGCCACCGCTTCCGGCCCCAGCCAATGCCGGTCATGGCCCCATAGGCTCGGCCCGCTATTCATGCGCGCCGGCTGCCAGGTGGCGGGTTCGATAAGCCTGCCACCCCAGCCATATTCGACCAAGAAGCCACCCGGCGTGCGGGCATAAAAGCTCGTCATCCAATCATTGGTGTGGCAGCTAAGCGTGGTGCCGAACCGCATGACCCATGCCAAGCGGCTCAGTGCGAAAGCCGGGCTGAACGCATCAGGAAGCAGCGGTGGGGTCAAGCCAGAGGCGACGGCGCCCAGCAGGGCGCTGCGCGAAAAGCGTGAAATAAAAATGGATTGAAGCCCCGGCTTTGTTGTTCTGGGGCTTGCTGAGCAAAGCCCCTGCCGGGGCGGTTCAGTCCACCGCCACCCCAGCCGCACGGGCCTTTGCCACCATGTGGCCGCGCGCCCATTGCATATCTTCAAGTGTGCCAAAGGCATTGGTGTAATGGCCCTTAAAGCCGCGGGCTTCAATCAGGCGGAACATATCGCCGAAATCGAAATCTCCCTGGCCGGGCACCAGATGTTCCTCATGCCCATTGCGCCAGCAATCGGCTAGCCGCACTTCGCACACGCGCTCCATCGGGATGCCTGCCACCCAGGAAGCGACACCATCGGGCATCAGGTGCGCGTGATTGGCGGTGAAGGAAAGCGCGAAAGCGGGGGAGTGGATGGCATCATAATAGTAACGCCATTCTTCCTGCGTATGGGCCAAGTAATGCACTTCGGCCGTTGGCGGTTCCACATTCAGGTTTTCGAGCAGCAGTAGCGCGCCATGCTTTTCCGCGTGCTGCACCATGCGTTGCAAACGGTCTCGCCCCGCTTCCATGCGCATCGGCACATCGGCGGTGAAGTGATAGCCGGCATGAACCACGATCCATTCGGCTGCGAGCTTAGGCGCCACTTCAATATAGGCGCGCATATAGGCATCCACCGCTTCCGATAAAAACGGCGAGTATTCGCCGACATTCACGGCGGAAAGCGTGTGCAACGCAATGGTCACACCATTGGCGCGGGCAGAGGCGACAATGGCGCGGCAGCGCGCATCATCGAACATGTTCACCTTGTTCTCGCCCGTGTCCAATTGGATATCTATGTGGCGCACCTGATTGCGCGCCGCCCATTCAATGGCGTCTTCAAGCTTCAGCTTGCGCCCAACATCCACCCCGATCCGGTCAATCAACGCCATGGACTTCCTCCCTACTTTCGGCATGGTTTACAGGCTTCGGCGGGAGTGGCAAGCTTAAGCGAAAGTAATCCGGAGCGCCGATAGAGCGCCCGCAACCCCGGGGAGGAAGCACGAAATGATGATGATTGATCGTCGCGGTATGTTGGCGCTCGGCGCATGGGCCGCTGCCACCAGCAAAGCCTTCGCACAAGGACCGATGCCCGAGCATGAGCGGGTTCTGTATGAAGCCGCCAAGCGTGAAGGCGAAATCACCTGGTATTCCGGCCAGTATAGCGCGGAAGCGTCCGAAGCCGCCGGCCGCGCCTTCAATGAACGCTACCCAGGTGTGCGCTGCAATGTGGTGCGCAGCACATCCCAAGTGGCCTTTCAGCGCCTGTCGCAAGATTTGCGCGCTGGGGTGGCGCAATGCGATATCCTGTCTTCCACCAATGGCGGGCATTACGTTCAGTTGAAGCGCCAAAACCGGCTCATGCAATTCCGCCCCAAAAACGCCGATGGGCTTTTGCCTATTTTGCGTGTGGCAGATCCGGATAATTTTTATCAGTCGAGCGTCCTTGGTATTTACCTGCTGGCGCATAATACGCGCCTGGTATCGGAAGCAGATGCGCCGAAATCCTGGAAGGATGTCCTGGACCCGAAGTGGAAGGACAAGCTTGCGGTTGGCCATCCTGGCTTTAGCGGCGCAATTGGGCTTTGGGCGATGGAAATGCGCCGGCTTTATGGGTGGGATTATTTCAAGCAACTTGAGCTTAACAAGCCGCAAATTGGGCGTTCTTCCATTGACCCCGTGACAACAATGAATGCGGGCGAACGCGGCGTTGGTGTTGCGGTGCCTTCCGCCTCCACCCTGTTCAGCATCTCGCGCGGCAATCCGCTCAAGCTGATTTATCCGGAAGAAGGCGTAGTGGCCGCGCTTTCGCCTTCCGCAATCATCCGCAATGCGCCCCACCCGAATGCCGCGAAGCTATTCATGGAATTCCAGACCGGCGTTGGACTTTCGACCGCCGTCCGTTTGCTATTCAATGAAAGCATCCGCCCGGATGTGCCGCCGCCGGAAGGGTCCCGCCCACTGGATCAGGTGAAAATGCTGGCACCGTCCATTGAAGATGCCGAAAAAGGCGTGCCGGAAGTGCGCGACGCCTGGCGCGAAACCTTCGGGATCTGACAAAACCTATGGCTGAAGGCGCTGCATTAGCCACCACACCGCGCGCGGGGTTTCGTGCGCGGCTCGGGATGCTGGAACCGGTCACGCTGCTCTGGCTTGTGCTGGTTGCAGCGCTGATTTTCCTGATCGCGGCGCCGCTCCTCAAGATGCTGCTGATCAGCTTTGAGGAACAGGAAACCGGCGACTTCACTCTGATGAATTACGCAACTGCCTATGGCCGGCAGCGCTATCTGGATGCCTTGCGCAATTCCCTACTGCTGGGGCTGTTGAGTGCCACGATTTCCACCATCATCGCGGTACCCATGGCCTGGGCTGTTTCGCGCACGGATATGCCGGGCAAGGGCTTCACCTGGGCCATGGTGCTGGCCGCGTTTGTAATGCCGCCTTATCTTGGTGCCATTGGCTGGATTTTACTGGCGGGGCCAAATGCCGGCTGGATCAATCAGGTCTGGCGCGCCGTCACTGGCGCGCAGGACCCGCTGATGAATGTCTATACCTTCACCGGCATGGCCTTTGTGATTGCGTTGCATTCCTTCCCGCTGGTCTTCATTTTCGTCAAATCCGCACTTGACCTTATTTCTTCCGAAATGGAGGACGCGGCCAATATCATGGGCGCGGGCACCTGGACCACCATGCGCAAGGTGACGTTGCCTTTGGTATGGCCTTCCATCCTGGGTGGCTTTATTCTGATCTTTCTTGAAACAATCGCATTATTCGGCACCCCGGCCATCATCGGCATTCCCGCCCGCATTAATGTGGTAACAACGCAGCTTTGGCAGTTTTTTGAAGACCCGGTGCGGGTAGAAGTGGCGGCGGCCTATGCCATTCC
>CAMCHA010000359.1 GCA_945874515.1 Asaia bogorensis | reverse complement strand
GCTGATTATCGGCCTGAGAAGGCTTTGGAAATCTTCAATGCTTTGCTCAAGCGTGATCCGGATGATGCGGAAGTGCAAATGCTCCATGGGCAGATTCTGGGGTCACTTGGCCGGCGCGAAGAAGCGGATATCGGTCTCAGACGTTCCATCGCGCTGATGACCGCAACGGACCCAAAGGCAGAAACCACCCAGGCGATTTGCGCAGCGGTGAATACAGCCAATCTGCTGCCCGCCGTTTACCAAAATGATGCGGAAATATCCGAAAGCCGTTTGGGGCTTCTGCATGATCTGAACCAGACCCGCGACCTGCTGGCGGAGGCCGGCCCGCGCAGTGACGCAGCAATGGCGGCCCTCAAGACTGTCGCCTTTACGACCAATGGCTTTTATATTGCCTATCAACAGGAAAATGATGTGGAGCCGATGCGGCTTCTTTCCGATTGCATCACGCGGATGCTGAGCATTCCTGAAAGGCCAGCGCGGGAGGCGCCTCGGAAGCCAGGCCCCATGCGCTTTGGCATCGCCTCCGAAAAGCTCTATCGGCATAATGGCGCAAGCTGGGCTTATCCTTGGTTGAAGCATCTGCCGGCGGATTATCAATTCTTCTCCTACGCCTTTCACGGCATCTACGATGATATCTCTGACGGCTTTGCCGAACTTGGTACTGAGCGGCGCCTTTCCTTTGACGCGCCTAGCCTCGCCAAGACCATCGCCACCATGCGCACAGATGATCTGGATTTCCTGATGCTGCCCGATATCGGGATGACACCTTCAAGCCGCATCCTATCGCTGCATCGTATCGCGCCCATCCAATTCACCGCCTGGGGCCATCCCGTCACCAGCGGTTCACCCGCCATGGATTTCTATCTATCGAGCGATCTGATGGAACCCGAAGATGGCGCTTCGCATTATTCGGAAAAGCTGATCCGTCTGCCCAATCTGGCGCTTTATCTCGAACCAGGTGCGGGCGCACCGCCGCCCAAGGATTTCGGGCTACCAGAAGGGCGCGTGCTTTATGGCTGCCTGCAATCCCTGTTCAAATACCTGCCGCGTCATGATGATGTCCTGCCGCGCATCGCGGCCGAGGTTCCGACAGCACTATTCATCTTCATTGAAGGCATGTCGCCCCACATGACTGACATCACCCGCACCAGGCTGGATGCTGCCTTTGCCAAGGCAGGGCTCTCAGCGGCGGAGCATGTACGTTTCCTGCCGCGCATGGGCGCCGCGGATTTTGAAGCGCTGACGCGGCGCATGGATGTTTTGGTGGATTCACTCGGCTGGAGCGGCGGCAATACCACCCTTGGCGCCATTGAAGCCGGTATTCCGCTCATTACCTGCCCCGGCGCCTTCATGCGGGGCCGGCACAGCTATGCCATGTTCCGCATGATGGATATGCCATCAGCCATTGCGCAGGATACGGATGATATGGTGCGCAAGCTGATTGCTTTGGGCCAGGAACCAGACCGCCGCCGGGCGATGCGCGCAGAACTAGGCCAGCGGAAGGAAGCGCTTTATGCGGATAAAAGCCTGATTGCGGCGCTCGATCGCTTCCTGAAGGATGAATTCGCCAAATTGTGAGGTTACGCGCCCTCACCCCTCCCGGCGGCGCGGTTCCAGCAGCATCATCCCGCCAAGCTTCAGCCCGCCCCCGCAAAGCGCCAGCAGCGCCACCAAGGCATGGGAAAAGCGGCCCGGCGCCGTGGCATCGCCCAGCAAAAGCGCCACCAGCACCACGTCACACAATACACCAATACCAATCAGTCCAAGGGCAAACATTTACCTGCTCATGCTTCGTTCAGCGCCCCTTAAACCTGCCTAGCAGGGCAGCAGCGCGACCATAGAAAGGCAGTTTCGTGGCAAGCTGCCATGGACAGAAGCACCCAGTTCTGAGACTGTTTGCGCCTTCGACCGATTAGAAGGAGGTCCCAATGCGCCGTTTTCTGGCTGCCGTACTGCTTTCCGCCACCCTTGCCGGGCCCGCTTTGGCCCAAGGCCAACCGCCGCTCCGCTGCGGGGTTGATGGCACTTTCGCCCCCCATGCCTTCCCGTCGCTGCAAGGCGGCGTGCAGGGCTTTCAGATTGACCTGTTTCGCGAAGTCGCCAAGCGCATGGGGCGTGACATTGTGATCGAAAGCGCCTCCTTCTCTGGCCTTATTCCGGCCATGAATGCGGGGCGCTATGATTTCCTGTGTGCGCCCACAACGGTTACGCGCGAACGCGCCGAAGCGCTGCTGTTTACCGAGGGCTATATCTGGACCGAATTGCAATTCGGCATCCGCCGCGGCACGCCGCCCATCAAGTCTGAGGAAGATCTGCGCGGCAAGACCATCAGCGTGAACAAGGGCACGCCCTATGAGAACTGGGTCACGGCGAATGCCGCGCGCCTGAACTTGACACTGCTCGCCTTTGATACCCAGCCAGATGCGGTGCAGGCCGTGATCCAGGGCCGCGCCTTTGCGAATTTGTCCGGCAATACCGTGGTGCGTTATTCGGCGTCTCGCACGCCGCAATATATCGCGGATTTCGTACTGCCGGGCACGCGCATGCATTGGGGCACGCCCTTCCGCAAGGATAGCGCCGCCATGCGCAACCAGGTGGAAGATGTTCTCACCTGCATGAAGCGCGATGGCACCATCGCGACACTTTCGGAAAAGTGGTTTGGCAATAAGCCCGGCCCTGATCAGGCCGAAGTGATGGAATTCCCAGGCTACGGCCCGCCCGATCTGCCTGGCTACGACGCGACACCGCAGAACCCGCGCTGCTGATGCCAAACGCGCACTGGGTGCGGCGGGCATGAACCCCGCCCGCCCCATTGTTGAAGCGCGCGCCATCCATAAGCATTTCGGCGCCCTGCATGTTTTGCGGGGCGTGGATTTCACGGTGGAAGAACGCCAGCTTGTTTTCGTGATAGGGCCTTCGGGTTCCGGCAAATCCACGCTGCTGCGTTGCCTGAACCGGCTGGAGGAACCGTCCAGCGGTTCCATCATCGTGGATGGCATAGACATGCTGGATGCGCGGACCGATATCAATAAGGCGCGGCAGCGGATTGGCATGGTGTTTCAATCCTTTAATCTCTATCCGCATATGACCGCGCTTGGGAATGTCAGCCTCGCGCTGCGCAAAGTGCAGGGGCTGGATCGGGCGGAAGCCGAAACCCGCGCCCAACGCGCCCTGGATCGCGTGCATTTGGCCGATCGGGCGGATCACTATCCCAATCAATTATCCGGCGGCCAACAGCAGCGCGTGGCCATTGCGCGCGCCATCGCCCTGGAACCGCGGGTGATGCTGTTTGATGAACCGACCAGCGCGCTGGACCCCGAATTGGTGGGCGGTGTTCTGGCCGTGATGCGCGAATTGCGCGAAGACGGCATGACCATGGTGGTGGTCAGCCATGAAATGAGCTTCGCGCGCGCCGCCGCGGATCGTGTGGTGTTCATGGCCGATGGCGAAATCCTGGAACAGGGCCCGCCGGAGCAAATGTTCAAC
>CAMCHA010000358.1 GCA_945874515.1 Asaia bogorensis | reverse complement strand
TGCTTCGGGAATGCCATAGCCCGCGCCGAACAGGCAGCAATGGTGATTGGCACCGCGCCCCTTGGGTACCAGCGCATAGCCAACCTTGCCCGCCACGCGCGACCGCGCCTTATCTTCCAAGGGTGCCGCAAAGCCAATGCCATCAATCCACATGGCCGCGCGGCCCTGCATGAAGGTGGTTTGGCATTCATTCCAGTTGAAGCCGATGGACCCGGGCGGTGAGACATCACGCAGGAACTTCTTGTACATCTCACCAGCCCAGACCGCGTCGTCTGTATCGGTGATCAATTGGCGATTGGCGTTGATCATGTCGCGCTGCGCGGTGCCAAGCAGATAGGTGGACCACAGCACCACATTGGCGTTCTTCAAGCCGCGTCCGACATGGCCATAGATCTGGCGTGACGGTTCAGTCAGCGTCTTGGCGGCTTCGAACATGCCATCGAAGGTCGTCGGCACAGCGATATTCTTCGCCGCCAGCAATTCCTTGTTGTAGTAAAGGATGAAGTAATCCGCGAAGGCCGGCAGCGAATCCATCCGGCCATCGGATTGCGTTGCGTATTCCACCATGCCGGCGCCGAAATCGGCGAAGTCGAAATCAGGCGCGGTGATGGAAGCATCCGCCATCAGCGCCTTGATATCCGTATTCCAGCGCGCCTTGCCAACCTGGCGCTTATTCACATGCAGGCTCAATTCCGCCACATCAAAGGAAGGCCGGCCAGAGGCATATTCGACGATGATCTTCTGGCGATGCTGCTGTTCCGGCACCACTTCAATGCCGCAGCGAATGCCCGTCAGGTCTTCGAATTCTTTATTGTTGCGTTGCAGCAGCAAGCCGCGCGGTGATGTTTGCAAGGTGACTTCAATGCGTTCACCCGCGAAGCGCTTCCAATCGAAGCGGCTTTGCGCATTGGCTTGCCGCACAAAAGCGGGCGCGGCGAGCAAGGCAGCAGTTGCGCCAAGCGCTTGGCGGCGCGTGATGTGGTTGGCCATCTTCTGGACTCTCCCTATTGCGGGCGGCTTCGGTGCCGACCTTTCTGGGGTGATCCTTCCCGTAACTGCGCCCTACTGCAAGCGGGTAATTACACGGCCTCGCGCCGCAGGGCCTCCAACACCGCCGGATCGGTGATGGGGCTGGTATCCCAGGGCGGTGGCGGCGGTGGGTCCAGCGTCTCAAATACGGTGGAGATTTCGATATTCCCGGCATCCGCCGGACGAGGATAAGGCGTCGGGTCCGGCGCGCCCGGTATTTTGGGCCGGCCAATGCCGATGAAGAAATCCTCCAGCCCCGCCGGGATCAGCAGCCAGAGGAATCGGAAGGGATGCGCGCCATCATTGATGAAGCCATGCCGGATATGGGGCGGCGCCACCATGAAGCTGCCGGTCGGGATACGCCGCACCACACCATCCAATCGCCCCAGCGCCTCCCCGGCCACCACCCAGAAAATCTCGGTCTGGGCCGGGTGGGCATGTTCGCGGATTTTGCCAAGCGGCGGCAATTCCTGAAGCCCCGCCGACAACCCAGCAGGCATGCCCGCCATGCGGGGGGAGGTCAGGACCTCGATCCAGCCATTGGCGGGTTGCGGCTGCCAATGCTGCGCCCCGCCCCCCGGCGGGACAAGAATGAAGCCACCGGCTTGGGACATGGTCTCGTCTTTCAATGCAAGCGTGGCCGCTTCAGGAATTGCACCCGGTCAGCCGAATTGATCGTCACATCACGCCGCGCCTTGCCCCGGCTGACCTGTAGCCGGATATTCGTACCCGCAGGCCCCATGGCCCAAATGGCGCGCCAAAAATCAGCCAATTCACTTACCTCGGCACCGTCCACTGAAAGGACACGATCCCCATTGCGCATCCCCGCCGCCTCGGCCGGGCCATCGGGGGCGAGAGAGGCGACCGAAATCCCCTCCTCATCCTCGGTCGCGTAAAGCCCAAGCCATGGGCGCGGCGGGCCAGAACGGCGGCCCTGATTGATCAGATCATCCAGAATGGCGGTCACCTGATGCACAGGGATGACCATATTCAAGTCAAGCCGGCGGCCTTCTTCGCCCTGCTGCAGGATAAGGGAACCAATGCCCACCAGCTTGCCATCGGGGCCAAAAAGCCCCGCGCCGCCCCAGGAAGGATGGGCGGGCGCGACAAATAGCGCTTCTTCCATCAGATATTCCCAATAGCCGGCGAAAGGCTGGCGCGCGACCAGCTTGCCAGCCACCGCATGGGCACGCCCACCCGCTGCCGCCATGACAGTCGCGGCACCAACCTTAAGGCTTTCGCTATCGCCAAGGGCTGCCGGTTTCAAAGGAATCTTGCCCAGCGCCTGCACCAACGCGAAGCCGGTTTCCTGATCCACCGCCAAGGCATGGCCAGCGACCGCGCGGCCTTCGGCTGTGGTGATCCAGATGCTCTCGGCTTCGCTCACCAGATAGCCCACGGTTAGCACCAGGCCATCGCCAATCAGCACGCCGCTGCCTTCGCGTTCCGTGCCCAGTACCCGCGCGGTAAAGGCATCCGGCGGCACCTGGCTCCGCAAGCCGACCACGGCGCGATAGGCCTGATCCAGGTCGAAGCCATGCTCCGTTGGGTCGGGCTGCAAATGCTCGGGGATGTCCCAGTCTTCTTCCGCCATGATGTCTCGGTTCAATGTATGAGCTTTTTATATCATAGGCTTTCCATCTGGTCAGGCTACAGGGTTTGGCAGCGGCGCCAAGGCCGGGCAGGATGGGGCGTCATTGTCCCCAAAGGCCGGGACAAAAGGGGGAAAGATGCGCTTGCGCTGGGTTTTGTCCGTTGCGGTCCTGCTGCTGGCGCCTTTGGCGCCGGCCGGCGCTTATCCCGAAAGGCCCATTCGCGTGATTGTGCCCTATGCGGCAGGCGGCGCCACGGATGTGGTGGCGCGAGTACTGGCGGAAGCCATGGCGCCGATCCTCCCTCAGCCGCTGATTATCGAGAATCGCGGCGGGGCGGGCGGCATGCTGGGGGCCGAGGTCGTGGCGCGTGCGCCAGCCGATGGCCATACGGTGCTGTTCAACAATACCGGCCATGCGGCCCTGCGCGTGCTGGTGCCCAATCCGCCGATTGACCCCATCACCAGCTTGCAGGCGATTGCGGTGGTCGCTGAATCACCCATTGTGATGCTGGTTGCTAATAACGTGCCTGCCAATAGTTTGCGCGAATTCACCGCACTCGCCCAGGCGCGGCCCGGGCAATTGGATTACGGCAGCTCCGGCGGTGGCGGCATTCTACAAATGGCGGCGCTGCTTTATTTGAAAGCGACTGGCGTGCAGTCGAATGAAATACCCTATCGCGGCGGCGCGCCGGCGACCCTTGATCTCGCCGCCGGGCGCATTGCGATGATGTTTGATGCGGGGCTGACGGGGTTTCAAACCGCGCGCGGCAATCAGGCACGCGCTTTTGCCGTGACGACACCGCATCGCAATGCCGCCAATCCTGATGTGCCAACCTGGCGCGAAGGCGGCGTGGATGCGGAAATGAGCGTCTGGCAGGC